>JACCRW010000324.1 GCA_013813345.1 Actinomycetota bacterium | reverse complement strand
TGGCCGCCGAGAAGAGCCGCAAGAACCCCGTCTACTACGTCCAGTACGCCCATGCGCGGATCGCGGGCATCCTCCGCAACGCCGAGGCGTCGACTGCGTCTGCCGAGCCGCCGCCCGAGCTCGCCGTCGAGGAGCGCGACCTGATCAAGCGCCTCCTCGAGTTCCCCGCGCTCGTCGCCGAGGCGACGGAGCGCCGCGCACCGCATGCGCTCCCGAACTACGCGATCCAGCTTGCGGACGACTTCCACCGCTTCTACCACCACCACAAGGTGCTCGGCTCGGAGACGGAGCCGTTCCGGCTCGCGCTCTGCACGGCGGCGCAAACGGTGCTCGCGCGCAGCCTCGACCTCGTGGGCGTCGAGGCACCGGACCGGATGTGACAGTTGTGCATGCACTTTGCATGCACTAGAATCGGGTTGTGGCCAACATCCAGATCCGGAACGTCCCGCCCGAGCTCCATCGCATCTTGAAGGAGCGCGCCGAGAACGCCGGCCTGTCGCTGCAGGAGTACTTGCTCGGCGAGGTCACAACCATCGCGAAGACACCCACCATCGAGGAGGTCATCGCTCGCATCGAGAACGACAAGCGGTTCGCGTTCGAGGAGACGAGTTCCGAGGCGCTCGCCGCAGTTCGGCGTGAACGGGACGAAGAGCTCGACCGCCGTTGATCGTCACCGACGCCTCCGTCGTCGTCGACTTTCTCCTCACGGAAGGCGAACGAGGCGAGTGGGCTCGAGCCGAGCTCGGACAGAGTGACCTGCACGCGCCGCACCTACTCGATTACGAGACCGTCAACATCACCCGCAGGAAGGTTCTTCGCGGCGAGGTCTCGGTGGAGCGTGGCACGCGCGCGCTCAAGACGTTCAGCGCGCTACGGGTTGTCCGGTATCCGGCCGCGCCCTTCGTCGCCCGGACGTGGATGTTGCGCGACTCGGTTTCGAGCAGCGATGCGTTCTATGTCGCGCTCGCCGAGGCTCTCGACTGCCCGCTCGTCACGACCGACGACCGGCTCGCCCGGAGCCATGGCCACGACGCGGTCGTGCGAAGCCCGTAGATGCTGAAGGTCGAGGTCATCCTCGGAGTGATCGCGAGCTCGATCGCGATCCTTGCCTTCTTCGCCAAGGCGGTCGCGAACGTGCGCCGCGGACGTAGGGAAGAGCGAGCACGGAAGGAATCGCGGCCGCCGCGCGAAATCTCCTCCGGCGAGTGAGCTATCTGATCATCTCCACGATCGTCGTGCTCGTCGCCGTGATGGCGATCCTGAACGGGATCGGGTTGCGCCGCCAGGGCAAGCGGGACGAGGGCTCCGCCTGGATCCTCGCCGCCGCGTTCGGGATCGTTGTCGTGATCGGCGGCTGGGGCGCCTTCCGCTCCTTCCACTCGGTCAACGCCGGACACGTCCTCGTGGTGCGTCAGTTCGGCGAGATCATCGGCCAGCGGCCGGCCGGCTTCCAGACGATCGCGCCGTGGCAGAGCGCCGAGGAGGTCTCGACGCAGGTCGAGAGCCAGCGCTTCCTGATGGACGACCGGACGGCTCCCAGCGAGGGCGTGATCCCGTCGGGCCCGGCGGTGAGCGAGGAGACGCAGCCGGTCTACGCCGTCGTCACGCTCAACTACCGCGTCTCGGAGACGGCGATCCAGGCGCTCTACACCGAGGTCGGCCCGGCCTTCTTCGACAAGGTCGTCGCGCCCCGTGTCTTCCAGGTCTTCAAGAACGAGACCGTCAAGTTCAAGTCGATCAACGTCGCGCCGAACCGCGAGCAGATTCGGACCGAGGTCCAGGAAGCGCTCGACCGCCAGCTCCAGGGCTTCTCGATCGACGTCGTCGACTTCCTGATCAACGACCTCAAGTTCCCGGAGGAGTTCACCCAGGCGATCGAGCGCAAGCAGGTCGCGACCCAGGACGCGCTCGCGGCGCAGCAGAAGGTCGAGCAGTCGAAGGCCGAGGCGCAGCAGGAGATCGAGCGCGCCCGCGGTCAGGCCCAAGCCCAGCGGCTACGCGCCAGCTCGCTCACCGATCGCAACCTCCAGTTCGAGGCGCTCCAGATCCTGAAGGAGGCGCCGCCCCAGATCGTCTTCCTGCCCGCCGGCCAGGGCAACCTGCTCGACCCGTCGACCTTCCTCCGATCGGCCCCGACGACGACGCCCTAGAGAAGCTCTAGGCTGGGATCGTGCGGGTACCGAGCTCTCTCGACGCGCTTCGAGAGCCGAGCTTCGCCCGGTACTTGGCGGCGGTCTCGGTCTCGACACTCGGCTCGGGCATGGCGGTCGTCGCCCTCGCGTTCGCCGTCCTGGACTTCGGCGGCGCGACCGACCTGGGAATCGTGCTGCTCGCGCGGGAGATCCCGGTTGTCGTGTTCCTCCTGCTCGGCGGCGTCTTCGCCGACCGCCTCCCGCGACGCCACATCCTCGTCGGCAGCGATCTCGTCAAGGGCGTCTCGCAGGCGGCCACGGCTGCGCTCTTCTTCTCCGGCGCCGCGAGCGTCTGGAACGTGGCCCTGCTCCAGACGGTGTTCGGTGTCGCGGTCGCGTTCTCTCGACCCGCGACACTCGGTCTCGTCCGCGACGCGGTCAGCGAGGACAGGCTTCAAGAGGCGAACGCGTTCCTCCAGCTCTCACGTAGCTCGCTCTCCGTCGCCGCGCCGGCGATCGGAGCCGTCATCGTCGCCGCGGCGAGTCCCGCCTGGGCGCTGGCGCTCGACTCGGGCACCTTCTTCGTGTCGGCTCTGCTCGTCGCGTCGATGCGGCTCGCGCCGGCGGTCCGACTCGCTTCCACGTCCGTCCTCGCCGATCTCCGCGACGGCTGGAGCGAGTTTCTCAGCCGCTCCTGGGTCGTGGCGATGGTCATGGCCTTCGGATTCTTCCAACTGACGTTCTTTCCGGCTTACCTCGTCCTCGGACCGCTCGTGGCGAAGGAGGAGCTTGGTGGGGCCGGAGCCTGGGGAACGATCCTCGCGCTCCAGGCAGCAGGCTCCGTTGCCGGCGGCCTGATCGCTCTCCGCGTGAGGTTCGCGCGCCCGCTGGTCGCCTCGATGCTGCTTGTCGTGCCCGCCGGCGTGCTCCTCGCCACGTTGGCCGTGCCGCTACCGCTCGTGCTGATCGCGTCCGTCGGATTCACCGTCGGGGTGGGGTTCTCATTCGGCGAGACGCTCTGGTTCACCGCGCTCCAGCGCAACGTCCCGGAGCACGCGATCTCGCGGATCAGCTCGTTCGACTGGTTCGGCTCAGTCGCGCTCAACCCGATCGGGTATGCGCTGATCGGGCCGCTCGCTGCTCTCGTCGGAGTGGCCGAGACGCTGGCTGTCGCCGCTGCGCTCAACATCGCCGTCAGTCTGATCGTTGTTCTCGTACCGTCGGTACGCGGCCTTCACGGCGGCGGGAGCAGGGTTACGATCACTCCCGTATGACCATCGCTCCCGACCGAAACCTCGCGCTCGAGCTCGTCCGCGTGACCGAGGCGGCCGCGCTTGCGGCCTCCGGCTGGGTCGGGCGCGGCGAGAAGGAGAAGGCCGATGCGGCTGCGGTCGACGCGATGCGGCTCGTGCTCGACACGGTGCGGATGCACGGCGTCGTCGTGATCGGCGAGGGCGAAAAGGACGAGGCGCCGATGCTCTATAACGGCGAGGAGGTCGGTGACGGCAGCGGCCCAGAGGTGGACGTCGCCGTCGACCCGCTCGAAGGGACGCGGCTGACCGCGCTTGGCCAGCCGAACGCGATCGCGGTGATCGCGGTCGCCGAGCGCGGGACGATGTTCGATCCCGGCGCCGCGTTCTACATGGACAAGATCGCCGTCGGCCCCGAGGCGGCGGACGCGATCGATATCGACGCGTCGCCGACCGAGAACGTCCGCGCCGTCGCGAAGGCGAAAGGTCTCGACGTCAGCGAGCTCACCGTGGTCGTGCTCGAGCGCGAGCGGCACGAGGAGCTGATCGGGGAGCTGCGCCAGTCGGGCGCGCGCGTCAACCTGATCCGGGACGGCGACGTCGCCCCTTCGATCGCCGCCGCACAGGCGTTCGCCGGCGTTGACATGCTGATGGGGATCGGGGGCACTCCCGAGGGTGTCATCTCCGCCGCTGCGATCAAGTGCCTGCGCGGCGCGATCCAGGGCAAGCTCTGGCCGCGCTCGGACGAGGAACGGCAGGCACTCGTCGATGCGGGCGTCGATCTCGACCGGGTCCTCACGACCGACGATCTCGTCGCCGGCGACGACGTGTTCGTTGCCGCGACCGGCGTCACGAGCGGCGTCTTCCTGCGCGGCGTTCGGGTGAGCGCCGCCGGCGCCGAGACGGAATCGATCGTGATGCGCTCGCGATCCGGCACCGTTCGGCGCATTGCCGCCTACCACCCTTCTGGCAAGGTCAGGGAACTGATGAAAGGACAACGAGATGGCAGCTGATCTGCACGCAACGGCGAAGGAGCTCGTCGCCGACGATCGCGGGATCCTCGCGGCTGACGAGAGCTCCGGCACGATCGAGAAGCGCTTCGACACGATCGAGCTCGAGTCGACCGAGGAGAACCGGCGCGCCTACCGCGACCTCCTCTTTACGACGCCCGGGCTGGAAGAGTCCGTGAGCGGCGTCATCCTCTACGACGAGACGCTGCGCCAGGCCTCGGCCGACGGGACGCCGTTCGCCGAGCTCCTTACGCGCCGCGGGATCATTCCCGGGATCAAGGTCGATACCGGGGCAAAGGATCTGGCGGGAGCGCCGGGGGAGAAGGTGACGGAGGGGCTCGACGGCCTGCGCGAGCGGCTGGAGGAGTACCGCGGTCTCGGCGCGCGCTTCGCGAAGTGGCGCGCGGTGATCACGATCGGTGACGGCATTCCGACCGCGTACTGCATCGAGGCGAACGCGCACGCGCTCGCCCGGTACGCCGCGCTCTGTCAGGAGCAAGGGCTCGTCCCGATCGTCGAGCCCGAGGTGCTGATGGATGCCGACAACGACATCGAGACGTGCTACCG
>JACCRW010000134.1 GCA_013813345.1 Actinomycetota bacterium | reverse complement strand
CGCGTCGCCCCGGTCGCCGAGCCCGACGCGCTCCAGCAGCTCGGCTGCGCGGTCGTCGCGCCTCGCGGCAGAGACGCCCGCGAGTCCGAGCTGGACGCCGACGAGCTCTCGCGCGGTCAGCTCGCTCGCGAGCGCCCGCCAGTAGTGCTGGTCGGCGTACCCGAGGAGCTCCGAGCGGTAGCCCGCGGTCCCGCCGGCCGAAAGCGCGGCGACATCGACGCCTGCAACGCGGACGGAGCCGGCAGACGGCCGGTCGAAGCCGGCGACGATCCGGACGAGCGTCGACTTGCCCGAGCCGCTCGGGCCGAGGACGACGCACGCCTCGCCCTCGCGCACGCTGAGCGTTAGGCCCTGCAACGCGGCGACGCCGCCCTCGGCACTCGGATGGACGCGGAAGACATCGCGCACGTCGACGAGGACGGTCATTCGATCGCCTTCGCGCGGCCGGGGGCGCCGTCGTTCGGGAAGGCGCCGCGCGTCGCGATGACGACCAGTGCGCCCGCCGCGAGGACGTACGCGGCGACCGCTGCGCCGACGATCGCCCAGTCGAAGTCGAGCCGGAGCGGTGGCTCGGCGGCGGTTGCGCGGGCGGTGAGCGCGACGAGATCGACGACGACGGCGCCGAGCGCGAGACCGGTCACCGCTCCCGCAGCCAGGCCCGCGAGCGCGACGGTGAGAGCGCGCAGCCGGACGATGCGTCGCAACAGCGCCGGCGCCGCCCCTTCCGCCTCGAGATCGAAGAGCTCGCCCTGCTCGTCGCGCAGGTCGCCGAGCACGGTCAGCAGGATTCCCGTGAGCGCGAGTCCGAGCGACACGAGCGCCGCGACCGCGAGCGCGAGCAACGTCCCGTGCGCGATCGGATCCTGCCGCGCCTCTGCCTCGAGCGCTCGTCTCGACACGACCTGGAGCACGTCGAACGGCTTGCGCTCGAGCTCGCCCGCCACGCGGGCGGCGACATCGTCGTCGGCCGCCCCGATCCAGAGCTCGTTGATCCGGGCAGCGCCGGGACGCTCCGCGTTCAGCAGCGAGAGCAGCGCGCCCAGATCCCCGACGACCGCTTGGCCGCTGACCCCCGGAAAGCGCGCGATCCGCTCGACCACGCGAACTGACACACGCTCGCCGCCGACCTGGAGCGGCAGGAGGCCGTTCGAGTCGGCGACTGCGGCGAGGCGCGAGGTCGCCACCACCGGCACCGGCTCCCGGTCGCTCGGTACCCGCGGCCGGAGCCGGGTCGCCACCTGGTTCGTCAGTGTGTAATCGACGCGCCCGCCCTCGAAGCGAGCGCCGCCGACCCCGATCCAGTCCTCGAGCTTCGGCTCGAGCAATCGGAAGCTCCCGCTCGCCGCCTTCCCCGCGTCGGCGCCGCGCTCCTGCAACCGAGTCGCGGGCTCGATTGCAAGCCCGACGAGCCAGCCTGTGCGTGTCTCCCGCGGCAGCGCTCCGCGCAGCGTGCCGGCGCTCGTGAGACCGAGGTCGACACGGAGAAACCTGCCGCGCACCGTGCGCAGCTCGGCCGCAAGCCTCACCTCGTCGCCGCTCGCCCGGACGACAAGCTCGCGCGTCTCGATCCCGAGCCGGATCCCGCCGTCACCCTCCGGCGCCTCGAGCGCAGCTCCGAGAGCCTCCGGCGAGCGCGAGCTGAAGTCGGAGCGCCAGCCCTGGAGCTTCCCGAGCGAGGACGGCGGCAGGCCGAGCAGCGTGATCCCCGACTCGCCTTCCTGCCGGCCGACTCCGCCCGTCAGGCGCAGAACGGAATCGACCTCTGTGCCGGGGCCGAGGGCGCGCAGGCGACCGAGCGGCGCAGCGTCGAGCACGGGGATCAGTCGGCGGAGGTCCTCTCGCACGACGAAATCGCGTGGCACCGCGTAGGCGGCGCCGTCGCGCTCGCCGGCGCTGAGCGTCGCGCGATAGGTCTCGGCGAAGAGCGCGAGCCCGAAGCTGACGACGAGGAAGGAGGTGGCCGCGACGGCGTAGCCAGGGTTCCGAGCGAGAGAAAGCACAGCCAGGCGCAGTCCGAGCCACCGTGCGCGGGCGAGTCTTTCGGCGACGCGCAGCGCCGGGCGCAGGAGCCTCGCCGCCGCGACCGCCGCCGCGAAGGTGACGAGCGCGGGCAGGAGCAGGACGAGATCGCCGTCGTCGTCGCCGCGCCGGAGGGAGAGGACGACGAGGAGTGCCGCCGCGACAGCCGCGAGATCGAGCGGCGTGACGGGAGCACGCCGAAGCCGCGGCGGCCCCGACGTCACCGTGGCGACGAGCACCACAGTTGCGGCGAGCGCGACCAGCCCGACGAGGAGCAAGCCGGTCACGGAGAGGACGCTCTGCGCCAGCACCTCCCCGATCGGAGTCCCCGCCCGCTCGGCGACGAGCGCTCCGCCGACGAGGCCCACCGCGAACCCGAGCGCCGTACCGGCCAGGGCGATCAGCCCCGTCTCGATCCCGGTCAGGAGCCCGAGCTGCCACCTGCGCGCCCCGGACCAGGCCAGCCGCCTGCGGGCAGCCTGCAAGTCGCGCCGCAGCGTCATCGCGGCGAGGATCGCGAAGGCGAAGAGGAGCGCCGCCGCCTCGCCGCCGACGAGCGCCAGCCGGTGCCCCGCGCGTCGGCTCTCCTCCTGCGCCGAGCGCAGCTCCTCAACTGGGGCGGCGAGGTCGAAGGAGGTCGTTCTCGCCTGCAGCTCGGAGCGAGCGCGCCCGACTCCTGCGGCGAGATCGTCGATCTCCCACAATCGCGGCGTGCCGGCCTCGAGCGGAGCCACCCAGGCGTAGCTCCGATAGAGCCGGGCGAGCGCCGGAGCGCCCGCGAGCGTCGCCACCCCCTCGGCGAGGAAGAGCGGCGGCGGGGCAGGTCGGTGATAACCGGCTGCAAAGGCGAGGGCCGGGCTTACCTCGGCATCGGCGAGTGCGTTGTCGGTCGGGGCGAGAAAGTCGCCGAAGAGGATGCTCGACGCGAGCGCGGCCTCGCCGACCTCGACGAGGGCCACGCCCGGAGGCGACGGGAGGCGGCCGTCGCCGCGTAGCCGCAGCACCTCGCAGCGCTCCGGCCGGCAGGCGCGCGGCAGCCTCCCAGAGCTGAGCTCGACCCAGCGCTGGAGTCCGTCGACGCCGCCGAGGCCGGCGAAGTCGCCCGCGATCGTCGTCTCCCGGAAGAGGACGAGCGAGTGCGCTGCCGGAGCGCCGGCGCGACGCAGGGCGGCCCGCGCCCGCACGTCGAGCGCCGGTTGCGGCTCGTCGGACTGCCCCGGCACCCCGAACCAGACGGCCCGGACGGAGCGCGAGCCCTCGGGGATCCGCTCCACAGCCTGCGCGACTGCCCGATCCTGCGCGACCGTCGTTCCCGCCCGGATCCCGACGAGGACAGCGGCGCCGAGCGCGATCCCGAGGACGACGAGCGCGGTCGCGCCCGTGCCGCGGCCCAGCCGCCGCAGCGCCAATCCGACCACGTAGAGCGTCGAACGGATCACGCCACGAGCGTACTCAGCGAGATCGCGCGACGAGATCCGCCGCCACGGCGACGAGCCCGTCCCGGCCGCCCACGTCGAGCTGACGGTGCGCCTCGGGCGGCTCGCGCAGCAGCTCCACGAGCTCCCAGGTGCCCCGTTCTCGTGCCGCCGGCTCGACGAGCGCTAGCAGCTCGGCGACCGGGGCGCAACCGGCCGCTGCGTCGGCCCGAGCCTCCAGATAGGCGCCTCGATCTGCCGGCTCGACGGGCCCGGCGGATGCGCACAGCGCTTGGACGAGCGCCGCGATCGCAGCCGACCGTCGGACGCTCGTCGGCTGGTCGGCCATCCGCACCTCGAGCGTCCCGAGCCGGGGATGCGGCCGCGCATCCCACCAGATCCGCGTGTAGTCGCCGCCGGCGCGCTCAACGGCGTCGGCCCAGCCCTCGCCCGTTCCGAGGAGCGGGGGCGGCCCCGCCCGCGGCAGCTCGAGCAGCCGGCCGGCGCGGGCGGAGAGGAGGCCGGTGTCCTCACCGTCGAGATAGGGAGAGTTGAGCGAGACGGCGAGCACGGCCGGGAGCGAGGGCAGGACGAACTCGAGCGCCTCGAGGCAGCGCTCGAAGCTCTCCATCCCCACGTGCACGTGCAGGCCGCAGACGAGCTGACGCCTTGCGGCGGGACGCTCCTCGAGCAGCGCGAGATAGCGCGGCTCGGCCACGATCTCCTGCTCCTCGGGGGTCGAAAACGGATGGCTGCCCGTGGCGGCGACCACGAGCCCCTCGCGCTCGGCCGCCTGCCGCACCACGCCGCGCAGCCGCACGAGCTCGTCAAGCGCCTCCGCCACGCTCTCGCAGATCGGCGTGTTCGTCTCGACGAGGCAGGAGAAGAGCTCCGTCTTCAGACCGGGCGGCCCGAGCAGCCGCTCGACTCCGGGCGCGGCCGCGTAGGTCTCCGGGTCGAGCAACATCAGCTCTTCCTCGACCCCGAGGGTCAGGTGCCGACCGTAGTTACTTCCCTCGGACGCCATGCACCGGGCGTCCGGCCGCCTCCCAGGCGTAGTACGACGCGCTCGGCCCAAAGCCGCGCTCGTAGGAGACGACGCGCGGGTTGCGGCCCACCTCCAGGGCGCGCTGCGCGTGCCAGAGCAGGTTCGGGTCGTCGCGCTCCTCCCAGACAAGCACGAGATGCGCGGCGGTCATGAACTCGGCGACGAACGTGCAGCCGAGGGCGGGGCACGGAAACGGATCGGTGCGAACGCAGAACCAGCCCAGGTAGTCGGCATCGTCGTCGTCGGCCCAGAGCTCCTCGAGCTCGGCGAGCTCCTCGTCCTCGAGGAGCAGGTTGCCTCGTTGCGGCAGCGGCGCTTCCACGCCGCAAGGGTAGCCACCGGCGCAAGGCGTCTCTTCCCGCTAGCGAATCACGGCGACGCGGGCTGCCGCCCGAGCGTCAGCGCAAGCGTTCGCTGCTTGTTGCCGCGATAGATCTCGAGCTCGACAGAGTCGCCCGGCTTGTGAGTAGCGAGCACGTCCCGCAATTCCTCGAGCGAGGCGACGCGCTTGCCCGCGATCGCGACGATCACGTCGCCTCCGAGCGTGTAGCTCTGGCCAGCGACGACGGTGTCGCTCGTCCCGCCCTTGATCCCCGCGCGCGATGCCGGCGTCGCGGCCCCGACCCGCTCGACGAGGACGCCGGCGTCGACCGGGAGCCGGAAGAGGCGCGCCAGCTCCGGCTCGATCGTGGAGCCGCCGATCCCGATGAAGGCGCGGTCGACCTGGCCGCTGTCGATCAGCTGGGCGGCAATCATCTTGACGGTGTTCGAGGGAACAGCGAAGCCGATCCCGACGTTGCCGGTCTCGCCGCCGCCGGTCGAGATCTGCGAGTTGACGCCGATCACCTGACCTCGATCGTTCAGGAGCGGCCCGCCCGAGTTGCCCTTGTTGATCGGCGCATCCGTCTGGATCACGTGGTCGATCGTGTACCCGTTCGGCGCTGTGATCGGCCGCTGGAGAGCGCTGACGATCCCGGCTGTCGCGGTGCGGTCGAGCCCGAACGGGTTGCCGATCGCGATCACCGGGTCGCCGACGCGGACGGTGTCGGAGTTGCCGAGCTCGAGGGGCCGCAATCCGCGCGAGCTCGTCTCCACCCGCAGCACCGCGAGATCGGTGGAGGGATCGCTGCCGACGAGCTTGGCGTCCAGCGTGTCCTGGTTCGAGAAGCTGACCTCGATCGTCTCGGCGCCCTCGATCACGTGGTAGTTCGTGACGATGTGGCCGGCCTTGTCGAGCACGAAGCCGGATCCCAGCGCCTGCTCGGGGGCCGCGGGCTCGAGCGGCGAGCCGGGACTCTCCGGGGTCGTCCGAGCAGTCGAGGTGATCTGGACGACCCCCGGGGCGGCGCGGTCGTAGATGTCGCTGATCGTGAGGCGACCGTCGGCGGCGACGGGTGTCGCGGCCGCGGGAGCAGGGGAGTTCTCCACGACGGTCGTCGTGCCGCCGCCGAGGTCGCCTGTGAGCGCAACGCCTCCGAGCGCGACCAGGCCGCCGAGAAGGGCGACGGCGGCGAGGCCGGAGGCACGGAGGATGAAGCTGCGTGCGTTCATGCGACCCGTTGTAGCGCCGATGTCTTAACGTGCCCTAAGCACGCCATTAAGGCTGCGTTGCGGTGGATGGCCGGTTACGGCGTGACGGTGGCGACGCCGACCGTCGCCTCGCGCTCGGTTCCGAGGGCCTCGTCGAGCCGCTGCCGCAGCTCGCCGCTCGACGCCAGCTCCTCGACGATGTCTGCGCCGCCGATCAGCTCTCCCTTGATGAAGACCTGCGGAATCGTCGGCCACCCGGAGAGGGCCGAGAGCTCTTGGCGGATCTGCGGATCGGGGAGGACGTCCACGGTCGTCACCGGCGCTCCAGCGTCGCGAAGCGCCCGCAGGGCGCGATCGGAGTTGCCGCACATGATCAGGCTCGGCGTCCCCTTCATGAAGAGACTCACAGGCTCGGTCGAGATGATCTGCTGGAGCTGGTTGCGCAGGTCGGTCGCGTCGGTCGTGCTCATGGCGTTCCTTTCGTCGTCTTGATCCGAAGCTCGTGGATCGACCCGTCCGCAAGCGGTGCTGCGAGCGCGTCGTAGACCAGGCGGTGCTGCTCGACAAGCGAGAGGCCGTCGAAGCGCTCGCTCTCAACCGTCACCTGGAAGTGGTCGCCGCCACCCGTACGATCCTCGACGGCGAGGCCGCTCGCGTCGGGAAAGGCCTGGCGGAGAAGCGCTTCGAGCGTGTCGGTTCCGGCCACGGAGCCATCGTAGCCGTCTGCGTTTCGCGCCCGGATGAGCGCGGTACGAGCGCCGCGTGACGACGTTCGGATACTGGCTCTCCTCGGAGGAGCATCCGCCGCTCGACCTCGTGCGCAACGCGGTCCGCGCGGAGGAGGAGGAATTCGAGCTCGCGATGATCTCCGACCACTTTCATCCGTGGAGCGATCGACAGGGACACAGCGGCTTCGTCTGGAGCGTGCTCGGCGCGATCGGTGCCTCGACCGAGCGGCTGCGCGTGGGGACAGGGGTCACCTGCCCGCTGATTCGCACCCATCCGGCGATCGTCGCCCACGCGGCTGCGACCTGCGGCGCGCTCATGCCCGGCCGCTTCTTCCTCGGGCTCGGAACCGGCGAGAACCTGAACGAGCACGTCTTCGGCGACCGCTGGCCGGCGCCGGACGAGCGGCTCGAGCTCCTCGAGGAGGCCATCGCTGTGATCCGGCTCCTCTGGCAGGGCGGCGAGCAGACCCACCGCGGCAAGCACTACACGGTCGATCACGCACGTCTCTACACGCTTCCTGACGAGCCGATCCCGATCGCTGTCGCAGCGGCGAAGCCGCTCGCGGCGGAGCTCGCCGGACGGGTCGGCGACGCGCTCGTGAACGTCGATCCGGATCCCGCGATCGTCGAGGGCTATCGCGAGGCCGGCGGCGAGGGACCGTGCTACGGCCAGGTCAAGCTCTGCTGGGCGGAAAGCGAGAAGGCGGCGAAGCAGACGGTGTTCGAGCTCTGGCGGCACAGCGGGCTCGAGGGGACGCTGAACCAGGAGCTGCCGCGGCCCTCCGACTTCGACGCGGTCGCCGAGAGCGTCACGCTGGAGATGGCGACCGCCGGCGTTCCGTGCGGGCCTGATCCCGCGCCCGTGCTCGCGCTCGTCCGCGAATGGGAGGAAGCCGGGTTCGACCAGATCTGCCTCCACCAGGTCGGCGCCGACCAGGAGGGCTTTTTCCGCTTCTGGGATCGCGAGCTACGCCCGAAGCTCGGGCTTTGACCCCGGACAGGTCCCCGCGAGACGCGGCAGGTTCGGACCAAAGCGCGTAGCCAAGCGCCCTCGGCCGTCCTCGGACATGACCGTTGCGGGCATGGCCGGGGTCAAAGCCCGGACGTGTCCGCGCCGGACAGTGGTCGGCTCTTCGGTAGATTCGAGGCGATGGCTGCCGACTCGTTTTCCGCCCGCTCGACCCTCACGGTCGGTGGGCGGGAGTACGGGATCCACCGGCTCGACGCGCTCCAGTCCCGCTTCGACGTCGCGCGGCTTCCCTACACGCTTCGGATCCTGCTCGAGAACGTCCTGCGCACCGGCGACGACGCGGACGTCGAGGCAGTCGCGACGTGGGTCGCACACGACGAGCCGAGTCGCGAGATCTCCTTCTCGCCCGCGCGCGTGCTGCTCCAGGACTTCACCGG
>JACCRW010000410.1 GCA_013813345.1 Actinomycetota bacterium | reverse complement strand
GCGCGTTCAGGAGCGAAGACTTGCCGACGTTCGGCCGGCCGAGGATCGCAACGCGGATCGTCTCCTCGCCGATCGGAGCACGGCCCTCACCGGGCAGCTTCGCGACGACCTCGTCGAGCAGGTCGCCGGTGCCGAGGCCGTGCAGGGCCGAGAGCGGCCACGGATCGCCGAGCCCGAGCCGGTGGAACTCGGCCGCCTGGAAGTCCTTGCGCGGATCGTCAATCTTGTTCGCGAGCACGAACACCGGCTTCTTCGAGGCCCGGAGCGTCACCGCGAGCTCCTCGTCGCCCGGCGTGATCCCGTGCCGCGCGTCGACGACGAAGAGGATCAAGTCGGCCTCGTGGATCGCCGCCCGCGCCTGCTTTGCGATCTCGGGGCTGAAGACGTCCGTCGCGAGATCGTCGACACCGCCGGTGTCGATCAGGAGGAAGTGGACGCCGTTCCACTCGCAGACGAGCTCCTTGCGGTCGCGCGTGACGCCGGGGGTCTCGTGGACGACGGCTTGGCGGCTCTCGGTGAGCCGGTTGATCAGGGTCGACTTGCCCACGTTCGGGAAGCCGACGATCGCGACGGTGCCGGCGATGTCGGTACTACGCTCGTCCAGAGTCACATCGTCCCTCATGCCGGCGGCACCGCCCCGCGCGGCCGGCCGAGCGCATGCATCTCGATGAGCCAGTCGTGCAGCCGGTGGATCCGCCGCTCGATCTCCGCCGAGGCCTCCCGATAGCCCTTCCCGCCCTTCGGCAGCCCCTCGAAGCGCACAGGCTCGCCCCAGGCAACCGAGACCGGCGCCCAGTTGCCGAGCCGCCACTCGTGCGAGCCGTGGATCGCGGCGGGGACGACCGGCACGTCTTCTTGGAGGGCGACCATCGCCGCGCCCGGCTGGACGGGGCCGGGCACGCCTGTCGTTTGGCGCGTCCCCTCGGCGAAGAGGCCGAGCACGTGCCCGTCGCGCACCACCTCGCGCATCAGGCGCACCGCCTCGCGATCCGACTCGCCACGGCGCACGGAGATCGTCCCGAAGCTGCGGATGAGCTGGCCAAGCCCTGGCACGCGATGCGCCTCGACCTTCGCGAGGAAGTGAACGGTGCGTGGCGAGGCTGTGCCCATCACGGGCGGGTCGATCCAGTGGAAGTGGTTGAAGGCGAGCACGACGCCGCCGGAACGAGGCACGCGCTCGACGCCGTAGTTGCGAAGCGGGACGACGAGCCGGGTGAGCGGCTGCAGGGTGACGCGGCCGATCGCCCAGACGGCGTCGACGCGGTTCACGCCTGCCGCCTCATGCCGTGGCGGCGTGCGCGCGAACGAGCTGCTCGATCCGCGCGACGACGTCCTCGACGGCGAGGTCGGTCGTGTCGATCTCGATCGCGTCTTCGGCCGGGCGCATGTTGATCGCGTCCTTCTCGTCCCGCAGGCGCAGGTCGGTGGCGAGAGCGTCGGCTGCGATCTCCGGCTGATCGGCGGCGCGGCGGCGAGCGCGGATCGCGGGATCGGCGACGAGATAGACCTTCACCTGCGCCCGCGGCGCCACGACCGTGCCGATGTCCCGGCCCTCGATCACGACGTCGCCCGCCTCGCCCAGCGTCCGCTGCCGCTCGCGCATCACCTCGCGCACTGCGATGTGGCGAGCGACGACGGGGACGAGCCGGTCGATCCCGGGCCTGCGGATCGACGACGTCACATCGATGCCGTCGATGTAGACCCGTCCGTCTTCATCGAACTCGACGGGGAAGTCGCGGGCGAGCTCGGCGAGCTCGTCGGCCAGGTCGAGCGCGAGCTCGCGCCGCTGCGCGAGCCACGTCAGAGCGCGGTACATCGCGCCCGTATCCAGGTAGCGGAACGCGAGCCGCTCGGCGAGAAGCCGCGCAACCGTGCTCTTGCCGGCCCCGGCGGGGCCGTCGATGGCGACGATCACGCCATTTCTCCTGCGGAGAAATGGTTAGTACGAGGCATCGGCACAGGCATCGGCGCGAGTCTAGGGATTGACGACCCGGGCCAGCAGGTCGTAGAAGCCCGGGAAGCTGACAGCCACCGACTCTGCGCCTTCGACCTCGACCCCCTCCCGCGAGACGAGCCCCGCGATCGCAGCGAGGATCGCGATCCGATGGTCGCCACGCGAGTCCATCGAGCCGCCGCGGAGCCGCGTGGGGACGCCGCGGACCACGAAGCCGTCCTCGGTCGCGCGAATGTGGGCGCCGAGGCGGCGGAGCCCGTCGACGACGGCTTCGATCCGGTCGGTCTCCTTCGCGCGCAGTTCCGCGGCCCCTCGGAGCACACTGTCGCCGCGGGCGTGGACGGCGAGGAGGGCGAAGAGCGGGAGCTCGTCGACGAGGAGCGGTACCTCGTGCGCGTTCACCTCGGTGCCGACGAGCTCTGCGGCGCGGACGTCGAGGTCGCCGCCCGCCTCGCCACCGATCCGCCGACGGTTGAAGACCGTGACGCGCCCACCCATCCGCTCGAGCACGTCGAGGAGTCCGATCCGCCGCGGGTTCAGGTTGACGCCGTGCACGGTCAGCTCGGAGCCGGCGAGGAGCGTGGTCGCGACGATGAGCGGCGCCGCGGAGGAGAAGTCGCCCGGGATCTCGATCTCGCCGAGCTCGAGCCGCTCGACCGGCCAGACTGACGCGCTCTTCTGACGCCGCCGGATCCTGACGCCGCCGGCCTCGAGCATCGTCTCGGTGTGGTCGCGGGTCGGGAGCGGCTCGACCACGGTCGTCTCGCCTTCCCTCGCGAAGAGGCCTGCGAGTAGGACGGCCGACTTCACCTGCGCGCTCGCGACCGGCAGCTCGTACGAGATCGGCTGAACGTCGCCACCCTCGATCGTAAGCGGCGCGTGCCCGTCGGTCGTCTCGATCGCAACTCCCATCCGCCGCAGCGGCTCGGCGATCCGCTCCATCGGCCGGGTGCTCAGCGACTCGTCCCCGGTCAGCTCGAAGCGTCCGTCTTGGCCGGCGAGGATGCCTGGCAGGAGCCGCATCAGCGTGCCGGCATTGCCGCAGTCGATCGGCTCGCGTGGTGCTCTCAGGCCGCGGAGCCCGACCCCGAAGACGTGCAGGGTCTCGGCGTCCGCCTCGTAGACCCGAACGCCGAGGGCGCGCGCCGCTCCGA
>JACCRW010000377.1 GCA_013813345.1 Actinomycetota bacterium | reverse complement strand
ACCTGCGGGCGTTCTTCGTCTCGGGCGGCCGGGTCGTGGCCGCGCGCACGGTGCTTCCCGGCGGCGCAGGCCGCGTGGAGGTCGAAGCCGGCCTCGCGGCCGCGCGGCGCCAACTCCCGCCCGCCCTACCCGAGGACACGGACGAGCTCCTCCTCGTCGGCTCCTTCCTGCGCCGTCCGCCTCCCGAGCTCCGCGTCGTCCCGCTCGACGCCGAGCGGATTCTCGCCGCCTGAGCGCCAGACTTAGTGTTGTTCCAACACAAGCTCGCTCACACTCCGCTCCAACCACGTCGTTTGCGAGGCTGGGACCGAGGCTTGTGTTGTTCCAACACAAGCCTCGAGGTCGGGTCGGGCCTCGCCGCTATGCGCAGTAGCCTGTGCGCCGATGGCGCAGGATCTCGAGGCCGGCCCGCGGGTGACGACCGCTGCGTTTGCGGATCGGCTCGCCGAGGCGGTCGAGCGCAAGCGCAGCCAGCTCGTCGTCGGCCTCGATCCCAGCCTCGAGCTGCTGCCGCTCGAGGTGCGGGGGGAATCCATTCTCGGACGCGCCGAAACCGCGCGTGCCTACGCGCGCTTCTGCTGTGGGATCGTCGACGCCGTCGCGCCCTACGTCGTCGCAGTCAAGCCGCAGGTTGCGTTCTTCGAGACGCTCGGCGGGGACGGACTCACGGCGCTCGAGCGCGTCTGCGACCACGCGCGCAACGTCGGCCTGCTCGTGATCGCGGACGCGAAGCGAGGCGACATCGGCTCGACCGCGCGCGCCTATGCGACCGCGTTCCTCGAGCCGCGCGAGGACGGCACCCCGCTCGCCGATGCGCTGACCGTGAGCACGTATCTCGGTCACGACTCGATCGAGCCCTTCCTCCAGGCCTGCCGGCTCCACGGCGCCGGCATCTTCTGTCTCGTCCGGACGTCGAACGCCGGCGCCGGCGACGTCCAGGAGCTGACACTCTCGGACGGCCGGCGCGTCTGGCAGCACGTGGCCAGCCTCGTCGACGACTGGGGCGCAGACCTCGTCGGCGAGCGCGGCCTCTCGAGTGTCGGCGCGGTCGTCGGTGCGACCGTGCCGCGCGCCGTCGGAGAGGCCCGTCGGCTCCTCCCGCGCTCGATCCTGCTTCTGCCCGGCGTGGGCGCGCAAGGCGCGACCCCGGCGGACGTGGCGCGAGCGTTCACGAGCGGCCCGGCGAGCGCGCTCGTCACCGCCTCCAGATCGGTGATCTACGCGTACCGCGGCGGGCAGTCCGACTGGCGCGCGGCGGCCGGTTCGGAGGCCGCCCGGCTCCGTTCCGAGGTCTGGTCGGTCTCCGGCTGGTGAGCCGCGAGCGCACTACCGGCTCCAACCGAACGGCGCGGTTCCTCGCGCCGGTCGTCTTCCTGGCCGCCTTCACGATCGCCGTCCTGATCGTGCGCTCCGGCCTCTCCCGCGACGACGGCTCCGCCCCGCCCGCAACGCTCGAGACCCGCACGACGACCACCTCGCCGCGAACGACGACCCAGCGCACCACAACCCAGCGCACCGGGACAACACCCACTCCGAACCGCGAGCTCTACGAGATCCAGTCGGGTGACACGCTCGAGACGATCGCCGCCGACCGCGGCACCACGGTCGAGCGGCTGCTCACCCTGAACCCCGGCCTCGATCCCGTCGCGCTCCGGATCGGCCAGATGATCCGGGTCGAGTAGATCCGGGTCGAGTAGAGTGCCGCCGCCGTGAAGGGGATCGCCTCTCTGGTCGCCGCCGCGGCGGCTCTCGTGCTCGCGGTCGTCGGCTCCGCCGCGCCACCACGCGTCGCCGCCGATGCATATGTCATTCAGAACGCGGCCACGGGCGAGGTCCTCGCCGCCCTCGACGAGCGCGAGCGGGTTCCGATCGCTTCGATCACGAAGTTGATGACGGCTCTCGTGACCCTCGAGCACGCGCAGCTCGACGAGCTCGTGACGGTGTCGAAGCGGGCCGCAGCCGTCGGCGAGTCCACGATCCACCTGCGCGCGGGCGAGCGGCTCACCGTCGCCGATCTGCTGCGCGCGGCCCTGATCCAGAGCGCGAACGACGCGGCCAACGCGCTTGCCGCCCACGTCGGCGATGGCTCGGTCCCGCGGTTCGTCGGGATGATGAACGCCCGGGCGCGGGCGCTCCGGCTCACCGACACGCACTTCGCGAACCCGGACGGACTGGACGCGCCCGGTCACGTCTCGAGCGCGCGCGACGTGACGAAGCTCGCGCGCGTCGCAATGAGCAAGCCGTTCATCCGCGAGACCGTCCGCACCGTCGAGACGAGCGTCGCGGGCCGGCGACTCGTCAACTGGAACGATCTCCTCTCCACCTTCCCGCGTCTGATCGGCGTCAAGACCGGCCACACGGGCGGAGCAGGCTGGTCCGAGGTCGCCGCCGCGCGCGGGCCCGGAGTGACGATCTACGCGACGCTGCTCGGCGGCACGAGTCGTGCGGGACGGAACGAGGACCTGAGTGAGTTGCTCGCCTGGGGCCTCGGGCGCTACAGAGCCGTCTGGGCCATCGACGGCGCGCGTGTCTACGCCAGCGCGCGGACGGCATACCGACAGCCGAGCGTCCGCCTCGTCGCGGCGAAGCCCGCGCTCCGTGTCGTCCGGATCGATCGGACGCTGGTCGAGCGGATCGTCGCGCCCGTCGAGGTGGCGCTGCCGGTGCGAGTCGGGCAGCGCCTCGGCCGGGTGCAGGTGCTCGACCGCGGCAAGGTGATCGCGAGCTCCCCGCTCGTCGCCGCGCAGGCGATCGAGCGACCGGGACGGGTCGGCCGCGTAGGCTTCTACGCGAGGCGTACGCTGCACCACCTCAGGGGGGTTTTCTCATGATCGTCACGGTGACGCTCAATGCCGCGCTCGACCGGACGCTGACGGTGCCGAGCTTCCAGCGGGGCCATCGCCACCGCGCGAGCCAGGTGCTGACGCTCGCCGGCGGCAAGGGGATCAACGTCGCGCGAGCGCTGAAGCGGCTCGACGTGCCGGTGGTGGCAACCGGGCTCGCGGGCGGGCGCACAGGCACGCGGATCGTCGAGGAGCTAACGGCCGAGTCGATCCTGAACGACTTCGTCCGCATCGGCGAGGAGTCTCGTGCGTCGACCGCCGTCGTCGATCCGATGGAGAACTCCTACACGGAGATCAACGAGTGGGGGCCGCTCGTCTCCGCGGTCGAGCTGGAGACGCTACGCGAGAAGCTGCACTACCTCTCGCGCGGCGCCGACTTCGTCGTCTTCGCGGGGACGCTGCCGCGTGGCGTGGCGGAGAGCTTCTATGCGGATGCAATCCGCGATCTCAGCCGGCGCGGAGTCAAGGTGGTGCTCGACACCGAGGGCGAGCCATTGCGGCTCGGAACCGAGGCGGAGCCTCATCTCGTCTCGCCGAACCAGCGGGAGGCCGAGCACGTCGTCGGCCAGGAGCTGGAGGAGGAGGAGGACTTCCTGATGGCGCTCGACCGGCTCGCCGAGCTCGGCGCGCGGAACGTCCACATCACGCTCGAGTCGGGCTGCTTCGGCCTCTTCCGGGAGGAGCGGCGGGTGAGGCGCTACCGGGCGTTGGCGCCGGCGGTCGAGCCGGTGTCCAGCGTTGGGGCCGGCGATGTCCTGCTCGCGCAGTTCATCACGGCTCAGCTCGCCGGCAAGAGCGCCGAGGAGGCGCTCCGCCTCGCCGTCGCCGCGGGCGCCGCGTCGACGCTCGAGATCGGGGCGGGCCGCTTCGATCCGCGTGACGTGGGCCGGTTCGCGAGTGGGGTCGAGGTGCAGGAGCTGCACCGCATCGCGGCCGCGTGAGCGGGGGCGTCCGGCG
>JACCRW010000340.1 GCA_013813345.1 Actinomycetota bacterium | reverse complement strand
CCCTGCTCGGCCAGGGCCGCTGCCTCGCCGCGCTTGGCCAGCCCCCTGCGGAGCCGCTGCGCGAGGCGCGGGAGCTCTTCGCATCGATGGGGTACAAGCCCGCGCTCGCCGAAACCGAGGCGCTGCTCGCCCAAGGTGAAGCGGCCGCGGTGTAGAGACAACGGGTCGACCTCCGCCTATCCCAATCTCGCCCTGTCTCGCTCGCGCGGCGAGCCCGGTTCCCCGACCGTCGTTCAAGCGACTTTGAGTGCCTCGCGTCCGTCATGCACGCTCGAGATACCCTCCCCGAGCGGGAGGTGCTCGGTTGTACCAACAGACAACAAAAATCCCGTTTTGCAGGGATGTCCTCGAAGCCCTCTGACGGACTCGAACCGTCGACCCCCCCTCCTTACCATTCAGGTTCCGGGGAGGGAAGCGCGGGCACGCACGGCCACGAAAGTCCCGCAAACCGGAGAAATCAGACGGCGAGACATGCCCCGCGCGTGGACGCGCGTGGTCGCGCTTGTGTTCCCTCCACGTTCCCTTGTGCCGCCCTACGAACACAGGGCGCTGGTGCCGAGAACACGGGGCGCTGCTGCCGATCTGGCGAGGATGTCGCGGGGGCCGGTCGCACACTACTGATGGTAATCCTCAACCGTTTCTTCGTCGCGCAGCTCCACGTTGGCCGGCGAGCCGCCCGCCTCAGCGACCGCCCGCCTCCTCCGTAGGAGATCCCAGTAGCGATCGAGGTCGACCCGAATCTGCTCTAGTCGCTGCCGGCGGGCATCGGTCGCCGTTCCCGCCGCCTCCGCATCCCAGAGCGAGTGCTCTTCTGCCACCAACTGCTCGATCGTGTCGTGAACGTGGTCTGCCATGTGTTCCTCCTGAGGGTTGAGCTAAGTGTGTCAGTGACCTCTCGCACCGAAGGGGTTCTTGGGCGCCGGGCCGCGCTGCTGAATCAGCGTGCCCGCGACCGCCAGACCGAGGCTCCGAGCACCACGCGTCCGATCATCGTCACCCGCCTTTCTGTGCGCGTTCCGACTGGGAGCTTGCCAACAGGTCCTCCACGAGTTGGCGTACGGCCGGCAGCGTTTCGTCGACCGCCGCGCGCATCGGCGCGCTCAGCTCCGTCACGATGTCCTCCTCAGGACCGAGAAGGCGACGGACAGAATCGATACGTTCGCTGTTGGCCGCGCCGGTCGCGTCGCCCCAGAAGAGCCGCCCGCCGACGGCGACGGTCGGGACGCCGAAGACGCCATGGTCGATGGCGTGATCGGTGTTCGCGCGCAGAAGCTCCTTGATATCGGGGTCGAACGGTGCATCCATCGCTTCGCGCGGCAGTCCGGCGTCTTTGACCGCGGTGGCGATTGCGTACCACTCGTTGAGCGGCTGTCCGAGCACGAACTGGGTGCGGAACGCCGCGAGAGCGAACTTCTTCGCCATCCCCAGCGTCTGCGCGAACGTCGCGACGCGCATGACGCGCAGACCGTCGTTCGGCCACGGGTAGGGCCAGGAACCGGCGGCAAGCAGCACTCTCGCGCCCGCCGCTCGACCTCGGCCACACCCTCGGCGCGGGCGGCGGTCAGTCCCCACGACGACCGATCGCGAGCGCGGAAGATGGCGCCGAGAAGCACCGGAACCCAGGTCGGCGCCACCGGAAACATGTCGCCGTTGCGTTCGGCGGCGAGCCATGCATACGGCGAGCCGAGGCCGAAGTAGAAGACCGGCGGCTCGGCCGGTGCGTGCGCTTCGCCAGCGTCTACTTGCGGGGCGACCGTCGCCATTCACGCTCGTCGACACGCGAGTCGACGCCGTAGATCGGGCCGAAGACGATCGCAACCGTCAGAAGGATGACGACGAGCGTCACACGTCCACGATGCTGATGCCGCCGCCGCCGCCGCAAGTGCAACGCCTTCGCGACCGATGACGACGGCTAATCTTTCCCGCTCGGCCGGTGTCGCTCTTCAGCTCACGACCCGCTCGAGCCGCGGCCGGGCGACGACGGCGGTGGCGACGGCGGCGAACGCTTGTTGAGCCGGCGTCAGCAGCCGATCCTTGCGCCAGGCCAGGACGATCGTCCGCGTGGGAACGAGCCCCGGTAGCGGTGTCAGCTCGAGGCCCTCGTTGCCGCCGAGCTCTGTCCACAGCTCCGGCAGCAACGCGACGCCGAGGCCCGCGCGCACCATCTCCTTGACCGCGGCGTTGTCGTCGGAGCGGAAGACGATGTTCGGCGTTCCTATGCGGGCCTCGAGATACGCGGCGAGCGCTGCGGCGCTGCGACAGGTGCGATGGAGGATCAGCGGGTAGTCGGCGAGGTCGGCGACCGACGCCAGCCGGCTCGGGACGCCGTCCCCAGCCTTCGAGACCAGCAGGAACTGGTCTTGCAGGAGCTCGTGGTAGGCGAACGTCTCCGGGTCGAGCGGAAGCAAGACGAAGGCGAAGTCGAGAGCGCCGCGCTTGAGCTCCTCTAGCAGCGGCGCGTCGTCGTTGCTCTCGATCGCCTCGACCTGTACCGCCGGGCGCTCGGCGCGGTAGCGCTTCAGCACGTGCGGCAGGATCCGAGCCAGGGCGCTCTGGAAGGCGCCGACGCGGATCGTGCCGGCTTCGCCGCGTTCGAGGTCGCGTAGATCCTGGCGGGCGACCGCGAGCCGCGCCGTCAGCGCGTCGACGTGGGCGGCGAGAACGGTGCCAGCCTCTGTCAGTGCCGCCTCCGGCCGTCCGGAGGAGCGATCGAACAGCCGCTGCCCGACGATCTTCTCGAGCGCGCGAATCTGCTGGCTGACCGCCGGCTGCGTGTAGCCGAGCGCCTCGGCGGCGCGGGCGAACGAGCGCGTCTTCGCCACCGCCGAGAAGGCGGCCAGGTGGCGGAGGTCGAGGCCGGGCCAAAGATCACTGAGCATTATCGGAAGCGGACGAAGTGCGCTTGCCATGAATCTTACGCAGCGGCCACTATCTGGGGGTGGAGAAACGGCGAGTGGAACGCGCGCGCCCGGCCAATGTCTGCGGGTGGCTGAGACGAGGCACGAACGCGTGACCAAAGGAATCGACAAGATCACGCTGACCGCGGCGCTCGAGCACGTCACCGAGCACTGGCGGCCGCGGATCGTCGGCGAGATCAACGGGTCGAAGATCCAGCTGGCGAAGTTCAAGGGAGACTTCGTCTGGCACAGCCACGAAGACTCCGACGACCTGTTCCTGGTCTTGCACGGCCGGCTCGCCATCGACCTGCCGGACAGGACGGTCGAGCTTCAGTCGGGCGAGCTCGTGATCGTCCCGCGTGGACTCGAGCACCGGCCGCGTGCCGACGAGGAGGTGCATGTCCTCAACATCGAACTGAAGGGCACGGTCAACACCGGCGACGCCGGCGACGCGGGCGAGCTCACGGCGCCGGAGCAGTACCTGTGACGGCGTCAGCGCCCGAGCCCGATCGCGTCAGCGGTCGCTGTCTCGTCCGCGCCGGCGACAAGACGATCGTTGAGATCCGCCTCGCCGAAACCCCCGCTGACGCCGACCTCTACGACTGCGTCCGCGAGCACGCTGCCCTGGGCGTAGCCGACGTCGTTGTCGACGTCGATGGGGTCGCGCCGTCGCTGGCGCTCGTGCGACGCCTCGGCCGCTTGCGCGTCGCGACGGTACGGACGTGGACGACCGTTCACCTGCGCAACGACTCGTTCGCGCTCAGGCGCCTCCTTTATGCCGTCGGCATGAGCGCGTTCTTCCCTCCGGTTGACGAGCCGTGATCGACCAGCGGCGAGCCGAGGATTACGCACGGGAGTGGGTCGAGGCCTGGAACGCCCACGACCTCGACCGGATCATGGCGCACTACGACGACGACGTCGTCTTCACCTCGCCGTTCGTCGCCGAAGTTACGGGCGGCGCGGACGGAACGATCGAGGGTGCCGCCAGCCTGCGGCCCTACTTCACCGCGGCGCTGGCGCGATCTCCCGACCTCCACTTTGCCGATGTCTCCGTCCTCGTTGGCGCGAGCAGCGTCTGTCTCCTCTACCGCACGGTGCGTGGCCTGCGAGCCGCCGAAGTGATGGTGGTCGACGAAGGACGGGTGCGGCGCGTCTACGCGCACTACGCACCGGCGGCAGGATCGTGACGCGTCCATCGGCAGGCGCCTCGTCCGCCGCGGCGTTCAGCTACCTGTCGACGCCGCTGGTCGCCGACGCCTGCCTGCGCCTGGGCGTGCCGCTGCGCGCGGCCCCGGCCGGCATCGTCGCCGCCGTCCCCGGCCGCAAGGTCGCCGGCCGGGCGCTGCCGGCGCGTCACTACGGGAGCGTCGACGTCTTCCTCGAGGCGTACGCGCAAGCCGTTGCCGGGGATGTCCTCGTCATCGACAACGGCGGGCGTGCGGACGAAGCCTGTATCGGCGATCTGACCGTGCTCGAAGCGGACGCGGCCGGATTGGCGGCGCTTGTCGTCTGGGGCCTTCACCGCGACACACCGGCGCTGATCGAGATCGGCTTTCCGGTGTTCAGCTACGGCGCTTATGCGCCGGGCCCGGCGCGCGTCGGCGAGCGCGAACTGGACGCGCTCGTCAGCGCACGCTTTGGCGTCCACCTCGTCACCGCGAACGACGTCGTCTTCGCCGACGACGATGGCGTGCTCTTCGTCCGCGCCGACCGCGTCGACGACGTCCTCGCGAGCGCGCGCCAGATCCACGAGGTCGAGCGGGAGCAGGCGAGACAGATGCGCGGCGGCGTCACGCTGCGGCAGCAGACTCAGTTCGACGACTACCTGACGCGGCGCGCGAGCGACCCCTCGTACACCTTTCGCCAGCATCTGCGGCGAATCGGCGGCGCGATCGAGGAGTAGGCGATGCGCGAGACGCTCGCCGCCGCTCTCCCGCTGATGCTGGCCTCGGTCGCGGTCATGGGCAGCCCCGGCCCGGCGACCCTGAGTGTGGCCATTATCGGCTCGACCTTCGGGCTTCGCCGCGCGCTCACCTATCTGCTCGGGATCATCGTTGGCACGACCGCAGTCCTGCTTGCCGTTGCAGCCGGCAT
>JACCRW010000335.1 GCA_013813345.1 Actinomycetota bacterium | reverse complement strand
GAACGACCGGCGCGTGATCCGTCTACGACTCGAGGAGGTCGAATGAAGATCGGAATGGTCGGCCTGGGCCGGATGGGCTCCGGGATGACGAAGCGGCTCGAGCAGGCAGGCCACGAGATCGCGACCTTCGACCCGAACGTCGAGTCGACGGCGAACACGTTGCGCGCGCTCGCGAAGCAGCTCGAGCCGCCGCGCCACGTCTGGATGATGGTGCCCGCTGGGAAGGTCACCGAGGACACGTTCCAGAAGCTGCTCGGGATCCTGGAGCCCGGCGACACGATCGTCGACGGTGGCAACGCGAACTTCCGCGACTCGCAGCGACGCTACAAGGAGGCGCGCAAGCAGAAGATCTCGTTCGTCGACGTAGGGGTGTCGGGTGGGATCTGGGGGCTCGAGGTCGGCTTCTGTCTGATGGCCGGCGGCGACAAGGCGCCGGTGAAGCGGCTGACTCCCATCTTCGAGTCGCTCGCGCCGGAGTACGGCTTCGCCCACGTGGGCGCCTGCGGGGCGGGGCACTTCACGAAGATGGTCCACAACGGAATCGAGTACGGCCTGATGCAGTCGTACGCGGAGGGCTTCGAGCTGATGCACCACTCGGAGTTCGACCTCGACCTGAGCGAGGTCGCGGGGATCTGGCGCTACGGCTCCGTCGTTCGCTCCTGGCTGCTCGAGCTCCTCTGCGCGGCGCTCGAGAAGCACGGCGACCAGCTGGACGACATCGCACCCTACGTCGAGGACTCCGGCGAGGGCCGGTGGACGATCAACGAGGCGATCAACGAGAACGTTCCCCTGCCGGCGATCACCTCCGCTCTCTACGCGCGGTTCGCGTCTCGGCGGGACATCGATTTCTCGGCCAAGGTGCAGGCCGCGCTGCGCAACCAGTTTGGCGGCCACGCGGTCAAGGCCGTGGAGGAAGCGAAGGCGAGCCCACACCCACGATGAGCGAGAATCCGCTGCTCGAGGGTCTGCGGCTGCGACGCACGCCCGAGCCATGTGCGCTCGTGATCTTCGGGGCCTCGGGCGACTTGACCCAGCGCAAGCTCTTCCCGGCTCTCTACTCGCTCGCGTTCAGGCGACTGCTCCCGGAGTCGTTCGGGATCGTGGGCGTGGCCCGCACCGAGCAGACGACGAAGGAATGGGCTGCGGCGATGAAGAAGGCCGTCCAGGAGCACGGTCGCGATCCGTTCAAGCAGGACGTCTGGAGCGCGCTCGCGGAGTCGATGACCTACGTCGCCACGGATTTCGCCGACGACCACGGCGAGGACGAGGTGCTCGAGGTGCTGCGCTCGTTCGACGCGGACCGAGGTACGTCGGGCAACCGCGTCTACTACCTCGCCGTCCCGCCCGCGGCGTTCGAGACGATCGTCAACGAGCTTGGGGAGCGACGCGGGGACGACGGTTGGACGCGGCTGATCGTCGAGAAGCCGTTCGGGCACGACGCCGCCTCCGCGGACGAGTTGAACAGGATCCTGCAGCAGTGGTTCCGCGAGGACGAGGTCTTCCGGATCGACCACTACCTCGGTAAGGAAACCGTCCAGAACATGCTCGCGCTCCGCTTCGCGAACGGGATCTTCGAGCCGATCTGGAACCGGCAGTTCATCGACCATGTCCAGATCACGGTCGCCGAGTCGATCGGGGTGGAGGGCCGCGCCGGCTTCTACGAGTCGGCGGGCGCCGTGCGCGACATTTTCCAGAACCACCTGCTCCAGCTGATCGCGCTCACGGCGATGGAGCCGCCGATCGACTTCACCGCCGACTCGGTGCGGAACGAGAAGGTGAAGGTGCTCCGGTCGTTGCACACTCCTGGCCCGAAGTCCGTCGTCCGCGGCCAGTACGGCCGTGGCTTCGTCGAGGGCGAGGAGGTGCCGGGGTACCGCAACGAGCCGGACGTCGCGGCCGAGTCCACGACGGAGACGTTCGTCGCGGCCAAGCTCTACGTTGACAACTGGCGCTGGGCGGATACGCCGTTCTACGTTCGCGCCGGCAAACGGCTGGCGCGCCGGGAGACGACGATCGCAATCCAGTTCCAGCGCGCGCCGCACCCGCCCTTCGCCGAGATCGCGGGCGACGGGCTGCGGCCGAACGTGCTCCTGATCCACGTCCAGCCCGACGAGGGCGTCTCGCTCGCGATCGGGGCGAAGGTGCCGGGCCAGGGCATGTCGATCCGGACGGTGCACATGGACTTCCTCTACGGCGGCGCCTTCCGCACCGGCCTTCCCGAGGCCTACGAGCGACTGATCCTGGACGCGATGCTCGGGGACGCGACGCTCTTCACCCGCGCCGACGAGGTGGACGAGCAGTGGGAGCTCGTCGACTCGATCGTCGCAGCGTGGCGGCGCGACCGCCCCAACTTCCCGAACTACGAAGCCGGAACCTGGGGGCCGCGCAGCGCGGACGAGTTGATCCACCGCGACGGGCGGAGCTGGAGGCGGCATTGAGCGTGGTCGCCGACGTCGAGCGGCAACTCGCGGAGCTGCGAGAGCACGAGGCGGCCGACGGCACTCCAGATCTGCGGACGAGCGTGATGACCCATGTCGCCTGGGCGCCGCCGAAGTGGGCCGACGCGGCGCGGAGGACGCTTGCCGGGCTGGACGAGCGCCACCCCTCGCGGACGATCCTGCTTTTCCCCGAGCCGCGACGGCGCGACGGCATCGACGTCACCGTCTCAATGCGCTGCTTTGCGATGCACGGCGTCTCGCGGGAGGTCTGCTCGGAGGTGATCGAGCTCCGACTCGGGGGGAAACGTTCCCAGGCGCCCGCCTCGATCGTGCAGCCGCTCCTGATCTCCGATCTGCCCACGTTCTGCCGCTGGCGCGGGGAGCCGCCATGGGGCGAGCCGGAGCTCGAGCAGCTCGTCGGAGTCTGCGATCGGCTGGTGGTCGACT
>JACCRW010000319.1 GCA_013813345.1 Actinomycetota bacterium | reverse complement strand
ATCATGCTGGAAGCGATGGCCGGGTTTGACGCCAAGGACTCCACCTCGCTGCAGCTCGACGTGCCCAAATGGGAAGCCGAGCTATCGAACGATATTCGCGGCAAGAAGATCGGCATACCCAAGGAATATCGCATCGACGGCGTCCCCGCCGAGATCGATGCGGTGTGGGAGCAGGGCATCGCTTGGATGAAGGATGCGGGCGCGGAGATCGTCGAGGTCTCGCTGCCGCACACCAAATATGCGCTCCCGGCTTATTATATCATCGCCCCCGCCGAGGCGTCGTCGAACCTCGCGCGCTATGACGGCGTCCGCTACGGCCTGCGTGTCGACGGCGAGCGCTATCAGGAGATGGTCGAGCGCACACGCGACGCCGGCTTCGGCGACGAGCCCAAGCGCCGGATCATGCTCGGCACCTACGCGCTCTCGGCCGGCTACTTCGACGCCTTCTACGGGCAGGCACAGAAGGTGCGGACAGTGATCGCGCGGGAGCACGCGGCCGCGTTCGAGCGCTTCGACGTCCTCGTCTCGCCGACCTCGCCGACGGTCGCCTTCAAGCTGGGGGAGAAGGCGGCGAACCCGCTCGCGATGTACCTGTCCGACCTGCTCACGATCCCCTCGTGCATGGCAGGCTTGCCCGGACTGAACATTCCCTGCGGGCTCTCGGAGGGGCTGCCCGTGGGACTGCAGTTGATCGGGCCGCAGTTCTCCGAGAACACGCTCTTTCGCACCGGCCACGCGCTCGAGCAGGCAATCGGATTCGATCCTGTCCCGGAGCGATTGCGGTGACCGCCTGGGAACCGGTCGTGGGGCTGGAGATCCACGTCCAGCTGAAGACGCGGACGAAGATGTTCTGCCGCTGCGCCAACGGGTTCGGCGGCGGCGAGAACGCCCAGACCTGTCCGGTCTGCCTCGCGCTCCCAGGCGCGCTGCCAGTCCCGAACAGGACCGCGCTCGAGTGGACGCTCAAGCTCGGGCTCGCGCTCGGCTGCGAGATCCCGAAGCGCGCCGTCTTCGCCCGCAAGAACTACTTCTATCCGGATTCCCCGAAGGGTTATCAGATCTCTCAATACGATCTACCCTCTTGCATCAATGGCAAGATGCTAGTGCCGAGCGCCGACGGGGATCATGAGGTCGGGATCGTCCGAGCCCACCTCGAGGAGGACGCGGCGAAGACGGTTCACGTCGGCGGGCGCACGGGCAGGATCGGCGGCGCCGAGCACTCGCTGGTCGACTTCAACCGCGTCGGGACGCCGCTTGTGGAGATCGTCACAGGCCCCGACATCCACTCCTCCGAGGACGCACGGCGTTTCCTCCAGCTCCTACGCCAGACGATCGTCGAGCTCGGGATCTCCGACGCCGAGATGGAGAAGGGAACGCTCCGTGTGGATGCGAACGTCTCGGTCCGACCGGCCGGGTCCACCGAGCTGCGGACGCGTTGCGAGCTGAAGAACATGAACTCCTTCCGCTTCGTCGCCCAGGGGATCGACGCCGAGGTCGCGCGCCAGATCGCGGTCTACGAGGCCGGTGGCGCGGTCGTCCAGGAGACCTACGACTTCGACGCCTCTTCCGGGACGCTCACCGCGCGGCGCTCCAAGGAGGAGGCCGACGACTACCGCTACTTTCCGGAGCCGGATCTCGTCCCCGTCGAGCCGCCAGACGAGCTGGTCGAGCGCCTGCGGGCGGAGCTGCCGGAGCTGCCCTCGGTCCGGATCCGCCGGCTCGAGCGCGAGCTCGACCTCGAGCGAGCGCTCGTCCTCGTCACAGGTGGGCTCGACCGGCTCTACGAGGCGACTGTTGCCGCCGGTGCGGAACCGCGCGCGGCGGCGAACCTGATCGCGAACCGGCTCGCCGGCACGAACGGAGACGCTGTCGATCCGAGTGAGCTGGCGCAGCTCGTGGAGGCACGTGACCGGATCCCGCGGTCCGTGCTCGACGAGGCGCTCGCACGGGTCGGCGACGCCGACTTCGCCGCCGCTCCATATCTTGCTCAGGAAGCCGTTTCCGACACGGACGAGCTCGAGCCCGTGATCGCGCGCGTCGTGGCCGATAACCCCGGCCAGGTCGCCGCCTACCGGGGCGGCAAGGAGGGGCTGCTCGGCTTCTTCGTCGGTCAGGTGCTGAAGGAGACGGGCGGCAAGGCGAACGCTCGGATCGTCAGCGAGCTCGTGCGGGAGCGGCTCCGCGCGTGAATCCCCAGTTCCGCAAGGTCGCGCTGATCGCGGCCTCGCTCGGGCTTCTGCTCAGCCTCTTCCTCGCGCTGCGCCCGCAGGACGACGAGCCGATCCTTATTCCCATGACCGGGACGAGGACCCCACCGACGACCGCGCCGACCACGACCGCGCCCGCGCCCGCGACGACGGCACCCGCGACGACCGCCGAGCCGCCGCCGGCGACCACCGCTCCGACACCGCCCAGACCTCCGGCGCTCGTGCGAATCAGGCTCGAGGTGAGGAGCGCCGAGCCGGGGCTCGTCCGACGATTCTCGGTCAAGGAAGGCCGGCAGGTCGCGATCATCGTGCGTTCCGAGCTCTCCGACCACATCCACCTGCACGGCTACGACCTGATGGCCGACGTCGCGCCGGGAGCGCCCGGCACGATCCGCTTCACGGCCGATGTGCCGGGACGCTTCGAGCTCGAGCTCGAGGATGGCGGCGTCCAGATCGCCGAGCTCGAGGTACGTCCCTGACGCTCCTCGCGCACGGGATCGGCGGTGTCCGCGACCTGCCGGTTCCGACGTGGCTCTTCATGTGGGGCGCGGCAGTCGTGCTCGTCCTCTCCTTCCTCCTGCTTGGGACGCTCTGGAAGCGCTCGCAGCTCGACCCGCGAGCCGAGGGGCGGCCTTTCCCGCACTGGCCCGAGCGTTCGCTCCGGTCGACTGCGTTGCGCGTCCTCCTCGGCGCCGTCTCGGCCGGTCTGCTCGTCCTCGTCTTCCTGACGGCCCTCCTCGGCGAGTCATCCTCGGCCACGAATCTGGCACCGACGTTCGTCTACGTCATCTTCTGGCTCGGAGTGGTGCCCCTCCAGGTCGTGCTCGGGAACGTCTGGCCCGCACTCAACCCGTGGCTCGCGATCGCTAATGCCGTGGCCTGGATCTGGCGCTCGCTCGGGCGAACCTGGAATCCGATCCTCGCCTACCCGGAGCGGCTCGGCATCTATCCCGCGGCGCTCCTTCTCTTCGCGTTCGTCGCGCTCGAGCTCTGCTACGTCGATCCGGCGAATCCGCGCGCGCTTGCGCTCGCGATCGCGCTCTATAGCTACGCGACCTGGTTCGGGATGGCGGCTGTCGGGCGGCGCCTCTGGGCCGAGCGGGGCGAGGCGTTCACGGTCTACTTCGGCTTGCTCGCGCGGATCGCCCCCTTCGGCGAGCGGAACGGTCGGATCGTGCTGCGAACGCCGTTCTCCGGGCTCGCGGGGACGGAGCGGCGGCCAGGAACGCTCGCGGTCGTCGCGGTCATGCTCGGCTCGGTCGGCTTCGACGGGCTCAGCCGCTCGGCCGCGTGGCAGGACCTGCGTGCGCGGGTCGAGGGTCCGTACGTGCTCGACTCACCGGGCGTGGCGGATCTTGTCGGGACGCTCCTCGCGCTCGCCGGCCTCCTCGGCTGTATCGCGGTCGTCGTCCTCGCGTATCTCGCGGCGATGCGCCTCGCCCGACGGGTCGCACGGGCAGAGCGGCCGCTCGAGCCAGAGTTCCTCCAGAGCCTCGTGCCGATCGCGCTCGTCTACGCCGTCGCGCATTACTTCACGTTGCTCGTCGTCCAGGGGCAGTTCGCGCTGCCGCTCGCCTCGGACCCGTTCGGCTACGGCTGGGATCTGCTCGGGGCGGCCGACTTCGCGCCGAATCTGGCGCCGCTCTCGCCGAACGCGGTCTGGTACGTGCAGGTGGGGGCGCTCGTCGCCGGACACGTCGCCGGGCTCGCGATCGCCCACGACCGCGCGGTCACGCTCTTTCCGCCGAGAGCGGCGCTACGCTCGCAGTATGCGCTCCTTGCGCTGATGGTCGCCTACACGGTTGGAGGGTTGTGGCTGCTCTCGCAGGACTAGTCGCCCACGGAGGAGTGGCGGGCGCGATCGTCGAGCTCCTGCTCGTCGTCGGCCCGCTCGCCGTCTTCCTCGCGGTCTATCTCCGTGAGCGGCGCTCAGGCGGAGAGGACGAGAACACGTAACCGAAGCTGGGTTGTGCCGCGGCTCGTCACTCGCGGCGCGACGGAGGGACGCGCTGCTTATCTCGAGTTGAGGTCTCAGACCTCCTTCGTCGGTCGACTACGCGACTCAGCAACAGGAATCTCGCAGAGAACTTTTCCGCAATGCGGACAGTGAGTCGCTCCAGATCCGTGAGGCCGCTGGCGTAGCTCGAGATTCTCGAGGCGATTGTCATCGCGGACGCCGTTGCGGTGATGTACTTCTTCGCTTCGAAGGAGTGGACGGCCGAGAGCTCGCTCGACCGTAAGCCGGTGTTCGGCGATCGTTGCGTATCTGTTCTCGCCGGGAATCCATCCGAACCACGTCGCATAACCGTTTGTCGAGCGACGACGAAACCACGTAGGGGCGCTGCCGGGCGGCTTCCGCCGTCCCCCTGACGGTCTCATCCTTACACTTGCGCGGCTGAGGGCTGCGCGGATCGTGTTGTGAGAGCAGCCGAAGGCCGCGTCCGCCCGGATCAGCGACCGCTCTTGCGCGTAGAGGCGCACCATCTCGCCATAGTCCGCGGCCGTGTACCGAGGCACGTGACCAGGGTACTCAGGGTGCCGGACGCGCTAGATCAACCCGCAGGATCGTGCTGTGTTCGGCCATGGGTGAAAGCCTCGTCCACTTTGGTACGCGCGTTCCGCCACCCACATCTGCTCGATCGCCGTCCACCGGTTGGCGGTGCCTTTTCGACGCAACAGCTCTGGCCCGTACGTGCGCTGAAACGAGATATCCATCTGCAGGCCCCCGAAAAATCCATTGCCCGTTTGCGTCGCCCAGCCTTGCGCCGGATGGCGCTCGTGGAGATGGATGCAGAGCCACTGGGAGCGGTGCGGTGGGGTCGACGCGCGCTCCTCGGCCACGAGCGCGCGCTTGCGCCAGAGATCGCGCACCCACGTCCGGTAGGTGCTGCTCGGGACCCGTCGTTCGCTGTAGTTCGTAGGCGTCCGGGGCTTTCCCATCAACTTCTGCCAGCGCCAGGTCTCGGTCCGGTAGTCCCCGATCTGCTCGACGAGGCTCACGCGGGTCGAGCTCGCGTCGGCGACTCGAGGGGCGAGCGCCGCGAGCACGAGCATGAGGACACCGGCGAGGAGCAGCATGCGAACAGACAGGTTCAAACGAGACCCCCTTGAACGGAAACATGGTCGGCCGCCGGGACGCGGAGGAGCCGCAGGGCATCCGGGCAGCGCGTGTAGCCGGGTCAGGCTAGCAGCCTGATTGTTTGCAAAAGGTAAGTTCTGTTACGAACGAACGGTGCTGCCGAGATAGATCAGAGCCGCTGCGACGGCGACGAAGAGGGACGTCTCCCCTGCACCGAGGCCCGCCAAGGCGCTTCCGATTGCGGCGACCGCGACCCCGGCGAGCAGGAGCGAGTTGCCGAGGAGGCGCTTGCGGATCGTCAGGAGCGCGACCCCGATGAGCGCGATCGAGCCGGTCACGTTGCCGACGATCGCGAGGATCCGGGCCGGGAAGAGCTCGAGGTGCGCCTGGGCCTCGGGGATCGTTGTCCCGTCCACGGGAGTCGAGAGCGGAACGGCGATCGCGATTCCGAGCGCGAGGCCGGTGTACACCAACACCACGGGCGCCGCCGCTCTTCGTCCGATCCCGAGCAGCGAGCCTGCACCGAGGAGCGGTGCGGTGAGGAGACCGCCGAAGAGGTAGTAGGCCCGGAAGGAGCGATCGTCCCAGCCCGCAGCGGCGCCCCAGGCGAGCGCCGCCGCCCCGAGGGCGTAGGCGCCGAGGCCGGCGCTCCAGGCGGCGAGGTGGGGAGCGCCCGTGGAGCGCCACCGGGCCGCGAGCAGGCCGCTCAGTCGGAGCGCGAGCAGGGCGGCGCCGAACGCGAGCAGGGCTTCCACGGCCGGAGCGTACGCACGCCGCGCGGAGCGGAGCTTGTGTTCATTGCACACAAGCTCGCCGTCGGGAGGGCGAGCTAGGCTCCGACGAGATGGCGCAGAAGCGGTACCTGTTTACGCCCGGACCGACGCCCGTGCCGCCGCAGGTGCTGGCCGCGCTCTCCGAGCCCGTGCTGCACCATCGCGCGCCCGATTTCCGGATCGTCTACGAGCGGGTGCTCGGGCGACTCCAGGAGGTGCATCGCACGAGTTCAGACGTTCTCCTCTTCACGTGCTCCGGCACCGGGGCCTTTGAGTCGGCGATCGTCAACCTCTGCTCGTCGGGCGACCGAGTGCTCGCGGTCTCCGCGGGCCAGTTCGGAGAGCGCTGGGCGGCGATGGCCCGCGGCTACGGCTGCGAGGTCGAGGAGCTGCGCCATGCGTGGGGGGAGACACCGACCGCGGCGGATCTGGCGCGCAAGCTGGCGGAGATCGAGCCGGTCTCGCTCGTCTTCCTCGTCCATTCGGAGACGTCGACAGGCGTCGTCTGCGATCTGCAGGCGCTCGCCGCGGCCGCCAAGGACGCCGGTGCGCTCGTCGTCGTCGACGCGGTCTCCAGTCTCGGCGCAGTCCCGCTCGAGACGGACGATTGGGGTCTCGACGTGGTCGTGGCCGGCTCGCAGAAAGCGCTGATGACGCCGCCGGGGCTCGCGACGGTTGCTGTCTCGGACACAGCCTGGGAGCTCGCCGCGCGCGCGACGCTCCCGCGCTACTACCTCGACTGGGAGCGAACCCGTATGGCGCAGGCGAAGCTCGACAGCGCCTTCACGCCAGCGGTCTCGCTCGTCGTCGCGCTCGACGTCGCCCTCGGCCTCCTACTGGAGGAGGGATTGGAGGCGGCCTGCGCGCGCCACGCCCGCCTCGGTCGCGCCTGCCGGGCCGGAATCAAGGCGATGGGGCTCGAGCTCTTCTCGCCCGACGAGGAGCGCTCCGCGGTCGTCACCGCCGCCCACATGCCGGACGGACTCGACTCGACCGAGCTCACCCGTGCGCTCCGCGACCGGCACGGGATCACGATCGCCGCCGGTCAGGGCGAGTTGAAGGAGCGGATCTTCCGGATCGGGCACATCGGCTTCATCGACGAGTTCGACATCGCGACGGCGCTCTCGGCGGTCGAGCTCGTTCTCGGTGGGCTCGACGCGCCGATCGAGCGCGGCCTCGCCGCCACGCGTGCGCTCGAGGTCTACGCCGAAGGAGCCCCCGTCTGAATGTTCCAGCTCTGAGAGTCCTGGTGCGCGAGCCGATCGCTGCGGCCGGGATCGAGCTCCTGCGCAGCCGCTTCCACGTCGACGTCGACACCGAAGCTCCCCTCGAGGAGATCATCGGGCGCTACGACGCGATCGTGATCCGCTCGGCAACGAAGCTGACCGCGGAGGTGCTCGGGCACGCGGAGAAGCTGAAAGTGATCGGGCGTGCAGGCGTTGGAGTCGACAACGTCGACGTCGCCGCCGCAACGCGCCGCGGGATCGTCGTTGCGAACGCGCCGGAGTCGACGGTGGTCTCGGCGGCGGAGCACGCGATCGGCCTCCTAGTCGCGCTTGCCCGCAACATCCCGCAGGCCCACGCCGCGCTCAAGCAGGGTCGCTGGGAGCGGTCGCGCTGGGGCGGGGTCGAGCTCGCCGGAAAGACGCTCGGGGTGCTCGGCTTCGGACGGATCGGCCGGCAGGTGGCGCGGCGCGCGCTCGGGCTCGGGCTGCGCGTCGTCGGCTATGACCCGTTCGTGGTGCCCGAGCGCTTCCGCGAGCTCGGCGCCGACCACGCCGAGACCGCCGAGGAGATCCTCGCGGTCGCCGACTTCCTCACTCTTCACCTGCCGCTGACCGAGGCGACGCGCGGCTTTCTCGATGCCGCCGCGCTCGCACGCGTCCGGCCGGGCGTGCGCATCGTCAACGCCGCCCGCGGCGAGCTCGTGGACGAAGAGGCGCTGGCCGAGGCCGTCCGCAGCGGCCGGGTCGCCGGCGCCGCGCTCGACGTCTTCTCCGCTGAGCCGTACGCCGGCGAGCTGCTCGAGCTCGACGCCGTCGTCGTCACCCCGCATCTCGCCGCCTCGACGGACGAGGCTCAGGATCGCGCCAGCCTGATCGTCGCCGAGCAGGTCGTGGCTGCGCTCGACGGCGGCTTCGTCACGAACGCGGTCAACATCCCGGTCGTCGGCGCCGAGGACCTCGAGCTCCTAGGTCCGTACATCCCGCTCGCTGCGAAGCTCGGCCGGCTCGCGGTCGAGCTGGCCGGAGCTCACCCGCGCCGGATCGCGCTCTCCTTCCACGGCGGGATCGCCGAGCACGACACCCGCCTGCTCACGGTCGCGGCCTTGAACGGCGCCTTCCAGGGCCGTGTCGAGCAGACGGTGAACTACGTGAACGCGCCCCTGATCGCCGCGGAGCGGGGAATCGAGGTGACCGAGCAGCGCTCCGGAGCGTCGCGCGACTACACGAATCTCGTTACGGTCGCGGTGGACGACGTCGAGGTCGCCGGCACGACGATCGGGCCGGAGCCGCGCCACTTCCTGGCCGCTGCGCTCGGGTTCGCGATCGACCTCCAACTCTCGCCGCGCATGGTCTTCCTCCGCTACGACGACATCCCCGGCGTGATCGGACGCGTGGGGACGATGTTCGGCGCGAGCGGCGTCAACATCGCGAACATGGCCGTCTCGCGGACGAAAGAGGGCGGCAAGGCGCTGATGGCCCTCTCAATCGACTCCGAGCCACCGCCTGCGCTCGTCGAGCGCGTGCGTGGGGAGGGCTTCGACGACGCCCGCTTCATCATGCTCGGATAGGGCGCCCGCCGGTACGCTGCCCCCGTGCGCACGAGCTGGCCAGAGCCGGTCGAGCGAGTCGCCGACTTCCTGCGAAAGACCGGCGCGGAGGCGAGGCTCGAGGAGCTCGAGCCCAGCTCGCCGACCGCCAGGGCTGCCGCAGAGGCGGCGGGCTGCCCGCTCGACCGGATCGTCGAGTCGATCTTCTTCGTCTGCCGCGGCCGCTGGTTCATCGTCCTCGTCCCGGGCGATCGCCGGCCCGATCTCGCCAAGCTGGCGAGCGCGGCCGACGGCACGACCGCCCGGATCGCCTCTCGCGAGGAGGTCCTGGCGCTGACGGGGCTCGAGCCCGCCGCCGTCGCCCCCTTTCCGCGGCCGCGGCTCGTCGAGGGCGTCTTCGTCGACCGGACGCTTCTGACTCACGACCTCGTTTGGCTCGCCGCCGGCTCGACCGCCCACTTCCTTGCGATCCGGCCGGCCGAGCTGCTGCGCCTCAGTCGCGGCCGGCCGATGGACGCCGTCCAGGAGGCCGCATACCATTACCCGCCGGCGGAGTCCGCCGCGAGAGGAGACGACTGATGCGCGAGACCGAGACGATCTGGATGAACGGCGAGTTCATCCCCTGGAAGGACGCGACGATCCACGTGGGGGCTCACGGGCTCCACTACGGCACCGGCGTCTTCGAGGGGATTCGCTGCTACGAGACCCCGCAGGGCCCGGCCGTCTTCCGGCTCAAGGAGCACCTGGATCGGCTGGCGAGCTCCGCGAGGCTGCTCCACATGGAGCTCCCGTACGGAGTCGACGAGATCCGAACGGCGATGCACGAGTTGATCGGCCGCAACGGGCTCGCGGAGTGCTACGTCCGCCCCTTCGCGTTCTACGGCTACGGCGAGCTCGGCGTCCACACGGGCGACAACCCGGTCGAGGTCGTGATCATGAGCTGGCCCTGGGGCAACTACCTCGGTGACGAAAACGCGGGCCTGGGGATCCGCGCCAAGATCTCCTCCTGGCAGCGCGTCGGCGCGAACACGATCCCGCACGTCGCGAAGGCGACGGGGATCTACCTGAACTCGATGCTCGCGGTGCACGAGGCGCAGCGGGCCGGCTACGACGAGGCGATCCTGCTCACGGCCGACGGCTTCGTCGCCGACGGCTCCGGCGAGAACGTCTTCGTCGTCAAGGACGGCCGGATCTGGACGCCGCCGCTCTCGACCTCGATCCTGCCCGGGATCACGCGCGACACCGTGATCCAGATCGCTCAGGATCTCGGCTATGTGGTCGAGGAGGGGAATGTGATCCGCTCGGACCTCTACCTCGCCGACGAGGTGTTCATGACCGGGACGGCGGCCGAGGTGACCCCTGTGCGCTCGGTCGACGACCACGAGGTCGGCGTCGGCCCCGTGACGCTCGAGCTCCAGAAGGCCTACCTCGACACCGTGCGCGGACAGAGCGAGCGCTGGGGTCACTGGCTCGACCACGTCGACGTCGGCCCGGCAGTCACGAGTGAGCGGGCGAAGACCCAAGCGTGAGTACGACGGTCAAGCCGATCCCGCTCTCGGCGCCCTACCTCGACGAGCGGGACGAGGAGCTCGTGCTCGAGGTGCTCCGCTCGGGGCGGCTCTCGCTCGGCCCCTCGATCGACCGCTTCGAGGAGCTCTTCGCCGAGCGGGTCGGGGCGCCGTACGCCGCCGCCGTCTCCTCCGGAACCGCGGGTCTCCATTTGCTCTGCCGGATCGCCGGCTTGCAGGAGGGCGACGAGGCGATCACCTCGCCGTTCTCGTTCGTCGCCTCGGCGAACTGCGCGATCTACGAGGGGGCGACGCCGGTCTTCGCAGACGTTGACGAGCGGACGATGAACCTCACGCCGGAGGCGGTCGAGGCTGTGATCACCGAGCGGACGAAGGCCGTGATCGCCGTCGACATCTTCGGCTACCCCTGCGAGCTTCAGCCGTTGCGAGAGATCTGCGAGCGGCACGGCCTTGCCCTGATCCAGGACTCCTGCGAAGCGCTCGGCGCGATGTATAAGGGGGCGCCGGTCGGCTCCCAGGGTCCGTCGGCGGTCTTCGCCTTCTATCCGAACAAGCAGATGACGACCGGCGAGGGCGGGATGGTGACCACGCATTCTGAGGAGGAGTGGTCGCTCCTGAAGAGCCTCCGCAACCAGGGCCGCGCCGACGGCGGCGGCTGGCTCGAGCACGCGAGGCTCGGCTACAACTACCGGATCGACGACATCCGGGCGGCGCTCGGGATCGGCCAGCTCGAGAAGCTCGACACGATTCTGGCGCTGCGCGCGGCAGCAGCAGCGCGTTACAGCGAGCTGCTGGGTGATGTCGAGGGGCTGGACGTTCCGTTTGCAGACGATGACGATCATGTTCGCTCCTGGTTCGTCTACGTCGTCACCCTCGCGCGCGGAATCGACCGCGAGCGCGTGATCGCCGAGCTCGAGCGACAGGGGATCGCGACCTCGCGCTACCTCCCGTCGATCCACCTCCAGGCCTACATGCGCGAGACCTACGGCTTCTCGGAGGGGCTCTGCCCGGTCTCGGAAGACCTCTCGCAGCGCACGCTCGCGCTCCCGTTCTTCGCCCAGATCGAGGCGGACGATCAAGAGCGGGTGGTGGAGGGGCTCCGCGCTGCGATCGCGTAGCGCTAGAGCTCGAGTGGTCCGATCACGAAGCCGAGCCGGTTGGCCCCGCGCCGCAGGCGCCCGTCGGTTGTGACGAGGCGGCACCCGAGCAGGCTCGCGAGGGCCACGTACTCCGCGTCGTAGGTCTTCGCCCAGCCGAGCTCGTCACTGATCCGCCAGGCTTCCGCGCCCAATCGTGGATGGTCGCGCCGTTCGATAGGTAGGCCGTCGAGGAGGCCGTGGGCTTGCTGTGCCTCAGCGGTTGTGACTGCACCTCGCCAACCGAGCTCGTGGAGGACGGAGCGGGCCTCCGGCCAGAGCAGCGGAGGGGCCACGAGATCGCCGTACGCCGTCAGCTCAATTCGAAGGAAGCACGCCTCGACCGCGATGCTCGCGTCGAGAACCAGCACCTACCGGCCTTGGCGTGAACGGCGAATCGCGGCCACGACATTGGGCATCGGCCGCCCGTCCGACATGACTCTCGGCCATGGAGCCGGCAGCATGTCGTCGTCGTCGAACGCGTCGTCGAGATCTGCCTCCTCGATCACGTGCTGCGTCCCGACCTTTCGCGCAGCCAGACGGCCCGAGCGAATCCACCGCCGAATGGTCTCGGGATTGCGGCCCACTCGTCTCGCCGCTTCGGGAACTGTCAACATGATGTCGTACACTACAACACGTGTCGGACATTCCTACGCGGATGGTCTTCCTCGGCTTCGGCAAGTACGCGCGCGCCGACCGGATCTACGCGCTTCAGCCGATCACCGGCGAGAGCCGCGGCGGCGGGCAGCGGACGCTCGTGTGGGTCGAGGGCGTGACAGATCCGATCGTCGCGTCCCGCACCGAGCGGACGATCCTGCACGAGATGGGTCAGGACGCCGCCGCCGGCACGCCGCTGCTCGACGAGGCGCTCGCGCTCGCCGAGCGGCTGGCCGAGGATGCGTCGAGCGGCCGGGTCGACTTGGCCGACCTCGGCCGCCGCGCGCGCAGCCTGCTCGAGTCGTCGGCGCGCCCGCCCGAGCCGTCGAAGCTCTTCTAGCACCTTGTGTTGAAACAACACTAAGTCGCCGTCGCTCGGTTCCCTTTGCGTTCGAGCTGACCTTGTGTTGCTCCAACACAAGGCTCCCACGCTAGCGTGGCCGGAGTGAATCTCGGCGTCGATTTCTTCGCGCGTAGCGTCCACGAGGTCGCGCCCGAGCTGCTCGGCGTCACCCTGCTCGTGGACGGCGTCGGCGGGCCGATCGTCGAGGTCGAGGCCTACGATCGCACCGATCCGGCGAGTCACGGGTTTCGCGGGCGGACGCCGCGAAACGCGTCGATGTTCGGGCCGCCAGGGCATGCGTACGTCTACCGCTCGTACGGGATCCACTGGTGCCTGAACCTCGTCTGTGAGGAAGAGGAGAGCGCCGCCGCCGTGCTCGTGCGGGCGCTGGAGCCGTCTGTCGGGATTGGGCGGATGCGCGAGCGCCGCGGCCTCGAGGAGCCACGAGTGCTTTGCGCCGGGCCGGGTCGGCTCTGCCAGGCGCTCGGGATCGGCGGCGCACACGACGGCCTGAGACTCGACACGATCCCGTTCGAGCTCGTCGCGCGCTCCGGGCCGGTCGAGGTGCAAGCCGGCCCGCGAATCGGGATCAGCCTGGCGGCCGAGCTCCCGTGGCGCTACGCCGTTGCGAGCTCGCGCTACCTCAGCCGGCCGCTCAGCGCGCAACCACGAGCTCGACCCTGATTCCCGGAGCCGCCGCGAGGCCGGGCTTCGGCCTCTGCGTGACGACGGCGCCGGAGGTCCCTTCGACGTAGGTGACGTCCGGTTCGAGCTGCAGCCGCTCCAGCCGCGCGCGCGCGTCGTCGACCTTCCTCCCGACAAGGTTCGGGATCACGCCGTGCAGCGGCTTCGTGACGACGAGGATCACCTCGTCGAAGGGAACCGCGTAACCGCGTCTCGGCCGCTGATCGACCACGATCCCTGCCCGCTGCAGCGCCGCTGCGGGCTTGTAGACGACCTCGGCGGTCAGGGGCTGGCCATTCAGGCGACTTTCCGCCGAGGCGAGCGTCTGGCCGACAACGTCCGGCACCTCGACCTCGTCGTCACGGCAGTTCGCCGACGCACTCGGACCTCTCCCGGAGAAGTAGACGACCTCCAGCCGGGTCGAGCAGATCCCGTTGTCGAGGAGGAGGCGGTCGCCGCGACGAGCGACGAGCTTCGACTCGATTGAGCGGTACGGCGGGTCCGTGAACGCCTCGGGCTCTAGGTCGACGAGCGCCACTTCGGCGAACGCCTTCCAGATCTCGGCCGGATACGTCCCGCCGGCCACGGCCTCGCCCTCGAACTCGGTCAGCATCGGCTGCAGCGTCTCCGGATAGCCCACCCAGACCGCGACCACGAGCTGCGGCGTGTAGCCGACGAACCAGGCATCGCCGTAGTTCTCCGTCGTGCCCGTCTTGCCGGCGACCGGCCGGTCGGGGAGCTGGGCCCGGACGCCCGTTCCCTGCGAGACGACCTTCTGCAGGATCGAGTTGACCGTCTGCGCTTCCGCGGCGGCGAGGACAGCCCTGCCGACCGGTGCGTTTCGCCGCTCCGTGTCGCCCTCCGTGATCGTCTCGATCACGCGCGGCCGGTTTCCGAGCACCGCCCCGTCGATCCGCTTGCCGTCGTTCGCGAACGCGGCGTAGGCGCGCGCGAGCTCGAGCGGATTGACCGCCTCGGTGCCGAGACCGATCGAGTAGTAACCCCGGAGCCGGCTCTGGATTCCCATCGCCTTTGCCGTCTCCGCGACCTTGCGGGCGCCGACGAGCCGGGTGAGCTGGGCGTAGACGGCATTGTCGGAGTGGATCGTCGCCTGCTCGAGATCGGCTGAGCCGACGTAGGCGTCGTCGTAGTTCGAGACGACCCAGAAGCGGTCGCCGAGGTCGATCTCCTGAGGCTCCGAGTCGAAGCGGGTGAGCGGCGAGATTCCCTGGCGGAGCGCCGTCGCGAGCACGAACGGCTTGAAGACGGAGCCGGGCTGGCGCTCGCTCTGGACCGCGAGATTGAACTGGCTCTTGCGATAGTTG
>JACCRW010000316.1 GCA_013813345.1 Actinomycetota bacterium | reverse complement strand
TGATCCGCCGGTTGCGGATCTTGCCCTTCTCCGAGATGTAGCGCCGGAGCTGGTTCACGTTCTTGTAGTCGACCTCTTCGACCTTGTCCTTGCAGAAGAGGCAGCTCTTCCGCCGGCCTGGGGCCGTCGAGGAGCCCGGACGCTTGCTGCGCGTCCGATCCTGGGTTTTCGGCTGTGCCATTCGTCTCTCCTAGAAGGGGATGTCGTCGTCGGCTGCTGCGGACGGAAAGTCGGCGGACGGCTGTGAGGACTGGCCTGCGCCCTGGGGCACGAACTGGCCGCCACCGTCGCCGCCGCCACCGTCGCGGCCGCCGAGGAACTGGATGTTGTCGGCGACGACCTCGACGGACTGGCGCTTCGAGCCGTCCTGCGCGTCCCACTCGCGCCAGGTGAGCTTGCCCTGGACGCCCACGGGGCGGCCCTTGGCGAGGTATTGCGCGCAGTTCTCGGCCGTGCGTCCCCAGACGGTGACGTCGAAGTAGTACGCGGCGTCCTGCCACTCCTCGCCCTTCTTCACCCGGTCGTTGACCGCGATCCGAAGCGTGGTCACGGCGGTCCCGGACGGGGTGTGGCGAAGCTCGGGGTCGCGCGTCAGGTTGCCGACGAGGACGACGCTGTTGATGTTCTGGGCCATTACTCCTCCTCCAGCGAGCTGTCGATGGGTGGTGCAACGACATCCTCGCGCGCGGGGCCGCCCACGGCTACCGGCTGGGTCGAACCTGGCCTGTAACGACGGGTCGCCAGATGGCGCATCACCGAGTCGTCGATCTTGAGCACGCGCGAGATCTCGTCGAGCGTCTCGGCCTCGGCGCTGAAGGTGAGCAGGTGGTAGACGCCCTCGCCCTTCTTGTCGATCTCGTAGGCGAGCTTGCGCCGGCCCCACGCGTCCTGGCCGGCCCACGTCCCCCCACCCTTCTCGACGAGGTCGCGGGTGCGCTTGACGATCTCCTCCTGCCGCTCTCCGGGCAGCTCGGGGTCCAGCATGAGCAGAATCTCGTAGTCGATCACGTTCCCTGGCTCCTCTCTCGGGCTTTGGGCTTCCTTCGGTCTTAGGCGGCCTCGCCGGCAGGCACGAGCGGGAACAGGCGCGTGCGAGACGAGGCAGGAAGCGGACGCAGAGTAGCATCCGCTCGATGAGACGAGCACTTGCGTGGATCGCTGGTGGGCTGGGAATTGCGGCGCTGCTCCGGCTCCGGCGCCGGTCGGAGACCCTCGAGGCCCCGGCTGCCGACCCTGCCGCCGAGCTTCGGCGCAAGCTCGCGGAAGCGCGGGACGCCGGCGACGATCGGGACGAGTTCGACGCTGCCGAGGGAACACCCGTCGACGAGGTCGAGGCGCCGAGGCAATCGCTCGAGGAGCGGCGGGCGGCGATCCATGCGAAGGCCCAGGAGGCGCTCGGCGAGATGGACGCTCCGAAGGAGCCCTGATGAGAATCGTGGTCACGGGCGCGACCGGCAACGTCGGCACGAGCGTCCTCGACGCGCTCGGCCGCGACGATGCCGTCACCTCGATCCTCGGGATCGCGCGCAGGCTGCCGGCGGCGAGCTTCGCCAAGACGGAGTTCGCGGCCGCAGACGTCACCCACGACAAGCTCGCCTCGCTCCTGCGCGGAGCGGACTGCGTCGTCCACCTCGCCTGGCTGATCCAGCCCTCGCACGATGAGGCGACGCTTCGCCGGACGAACGTCGACGGCTCGCAGCGCCTGTTCGAGGCCGTGGTCGAGGCTGGCGTCCCCGCGCTCGTCGTCGCATCCTCGGTCGGCGCCTATTCGCCGCGAGCCGACGCGCAACCGGTCGACGAGAGCTGGCCGACCGAGGGGATCCCCGCGAGCTGGTACTCGCGGCAGAAGGCCGAGGTCGAGCGCCGACTCGACCGGCTCGACGCCGACCATCCCGACCTGCGCGTCGTCCGGATGCGTCCCGCGGTGACGACGAAACGCGACGCCGCGAGCGGCCAGCGGCGCCTCTTCGCCGGCCCGTTCCTCCCCACCGCTCTCCTCCGACCGGGGTGGATCCCGTTCGTCCCGGACGTCCCAGGGCTGACCCTGCAACTCGTGCACGCGGACGACGTCGGCGACGCCTACCGCCGCGCCGCCCTCTCGGACGCTCGCGGTGCCTTCAACATCGCTGGCGAGCCCGTGCTCGACCCGATCGCGATCGCCGGCGCGCTCGAGACGCGCTCCCTCAAGCTCTCGGCGGGGATCTTGCGCGGGGCGGCGCGCGCGACTTGGCTCGCCCGCCTGCAACCGACCTCGCCGGACTGGATCGACCTCGCCCTCGGCTCGCCCGTGCTCGACACCGCGCGGGCCCGGTCGGAGCTCGGCTGGATTCCGGCCCGCCCCGCGGACGAGACCCTCCGCGAGGTCGTGGCCGGCGTTCGCGACGGCGCGGGGCGCGCGACGCCTCCGCTCCAGCCCGGCCGCCGCGGTGCCGAGCTGCGGGCGCGAGTCGGCGGCGAGGAGCTCTGACCTCCGTTCGGTCGGGGCATACTTCCGGGCGATGACCGAGCTGCCGCAGACCGACGAGCTCCGCCGCTCGGAAGCGGGATACGACGCGGTGCGGGTCGAGGAGGCCTTCGCTGCGTTCGCGGAGCGCGTGCACGAGCTCGAGTCGGTCGCAGGAGAGCTGCGCGAGGAGCTGCGGGCTCTCCGGCAGGAGCGGCTCGAGCAGGAGCGGCTCGAACGACGGCCGTCGAGCAGCGAGCGCTACGACGACGAGTCGTGGCCGCTCGAGGACGACCCAGCTCGAACCGGGCTCGAGCCGCTGTCTCATAGGATCGGCTCTCAGCGGATCGGCCCGGACTGGATCGCCTCCGTGCCTGCTCCTGTGAGCCGGGCGGTCGCCGTTCCACGCTTCGCCCTCGAGGCCACGTTCCTCCTGCTGTGCGCGCTCTTTGCCGGCCTCGCCGACCTCTCGACGACCGCGATCGTGATTGTGATGGCGACCGCGCTGGCGCTCGTCGTGCTCTCCGAGGTGGCGACGGCGGCGAAGCGCGCGCGCTGGCGGCTCGACGCCGTCGCCGGCCCCGCCGGGGTCGCCGAGGAAGGGGCGAGCGAGAGCACAGGCCCGTGGAGCATGCCGGTGGTCGAGGCGACGGTGGTCGAGGCGCCCGACGACTCGGAGTCGCACACGGTCGTGACGAAGCTCCCGCCGGAGCTCGAGGCCGAGCCGCTTACGGAAGCGGAGCCGGAGCCCGATCCCGTCGCCGAGCCCGAGCCCGAATCGGAGCCCGCGCCACCGCTCGCGCTCGAGGCCGAACCCGTCCCGGAAGCCGAGCCCGAGCTCGTCCCGGAGCCCGAGCCGCCGCCCGAGCTCGAACTAGAGGCGACGCCCGAGCCCGAGTCCGACCGCGAGACGCAGCCGGAGGCCGTGGCGGAGCCGGCGCTCGTGGACGCCGAGGCCGAGCAGCTCCAGGCGGTCGAGCCAGAGCCAGCCGAGGCGGCCACCGCCGGCCCCGAGCCTGAGCCCGAGCCCGTCGAGCCCACAGCGGCCGAAGTGGAGACCGGGGACGCCGCCGGCGCGCCGTCCATTCCGCCGGCGGCCCCCGGTCCTGACGCGGATCCCGAGTCGGAATCCCAGTCGGAGTCCGAGCCGCGGCGGCGGTTCGGCTTCCTGCGCCGCAAGCAGCGCGTGGACGAGCCGGCCGCCGAGACCCCGGACCCCTGGGAGATCTGACGCGCCGGCGCGGCGCACAGGCGCCCGCCGCCCTCGCCCT
>JACCRW010000314.1 GCA_013813345.1 Actinomycetota bacterium | reverse complement strand
GCGATCTGCGTCCAGGCGTCGAGCGAGCCGCGCGTCTCGTCGCCCATCAGGCCCGCGTAGTGATCGGAGCGGAAGAGCCCTTCGAGCCTGCTCTCCTCGGCGGCCCGCCCGAGCGCGACCCACTCGTCCCAGCTCACGCCTTCCTGGCCCTCGATCATCAGGCAGATGCGCACCGGCCGATTATTCCCCGAGCTCGGTGAAGAGGGTGAGCTGGAGCCCGGCGGGCGCATCGAGCCGCGCATTCAACGAGTTCCAGGGCGTGCGAGTGGGCTCTGCGAGGATGGTCGCTCCGGCCGCGGCGAGCTGCCGGGTCGTCGCTGCGCTGTCGTCCACCTCGAACGCGACCCGGATGGAGCCGGCTACTCGCCGCCCAACCTCGACCTCGTCGATGAAGTCCGCGTGCCGCGGATCGGTGAGCTCGAGCGTTGCGCGGCCGGCCTCGAGGATCGTGACGCGTCCATCCTCGGAGCTGTACGCCTCGCGCTCGTGGAGTCCGAGAACGTCGCGGTAGAACGCGACGGCCTCGTCGTAGTCCGGAGCGGTGACGCAAAGACGTAGCTCGTGAACGGTGGGTGCTGAGGACATGCGAGCCTCCGATGTTAGGGCGATAGCCTCGCCGCATGGTTGCAGTCGGCGCTCTCGTTCTCGTCACCGCGGTCTGGGGACTGACCTTCGTCCAGGTCAAGGACGCGGTCGCGATCTATCCGCTCTTCGCGTTCCTCGCCGTTCGCTTCGCGATCGCGAGCCTCGTGCTTGCTGTGCCGGCCGCGCCGCGGCTGCGCTCGCTCGGCCGCAGCGGCGCCGTCGCCGGAACCGCGCTCGGCTTGTTGCTTGCCGCCGGCTACGCGCTTCAGACCGCCGGGCTCGAGCGTACGACCGTCTCGAGCGCCGGCTTCATCACCGGCCTCTACGTCGTCTTCACGCCGCTGCTCGCGCTGCTTCTCTTTCGGACGCGCGTCGCCGCGGTCGTCTGGCTCGGCGTCGGCCTGGCGCTGGTCGGCCTCGGCCTCCTTTCCGGAGTCGGCGCCGGCGATCCCGTCGGCGACGCGCTCGTGCTCGCCGGGTCGGCCGCGTACTCGCTCCAGATCGTCCTGCTGGAGCGCTACGCGCCCCGGTACGACGCGATCGCGTTCACGCAGGCGGAGATGCTCGCGGCGTTCGGCGGCTTCGCGCTCGTCGCAGTGGCTGCCGGCCAGATCGAGGTTCCGAGCGGCTGGACGGTCTGGGGAGCGTTGCTCGTCACCGGCATCTTCGCGAGCGCGCTCGGCTTCCTCGTCCAGACGTGGGCGCAGCGGCGGACGAGCGCGACGCGCACCGCGCTCGCTTTCGCGATGGAGCCCGTCTTCGCCGGTGTCTTCGGCTTCTGGCTCGCCGGCGACCGACTCGGAGCGGTCGGTTGGGCGGGCTGCGCCGTGATCATGGCCGGAATCGTCGTCGCCGAGCCCGAGGCGGGGCGGACGCTGCAGCGCTTCGTTCCGGCCCGGGTAAGACTCTGAAGGAGCGTCTTGACCCAGAAGCACGCTTGATCCTGTGGCCGTCGTGAGGCGCGCTATGTCATCTACGACGGCACAAGCCTCGGCGGGCCGGTGTACCGGATCGTCAAGACTTGCCCACCGACCGTCGAAGACTTCCGGTCCCTATGCTGAGGTCGGCCCGCGCGTTTTCGTCCTGAGATTTCTTCCTAGGCGAGCCTCTTTGCGAACCGCCTCCCGGTTTCCTCGAAACCGATCCCATGATAGAAGGTATGAGCGGTTTCGCGACTTTCGGCAGTCGTTAGAAAGATCAGGCGGCAGCCGCGCCGACGGGCCTCCGTTTCCATAGCGGCCACCAACGCTTCGCCGATTCCACGTCGCCGGTGCCGCTCGTCAACCACGATCGCGCTCAACTTCGCCGCCGGCTCGTCGTACTCGACCGAAAGGCTGATGTGGAGCCCTGCCAGCCCCACTAACGCTCCGTCCAGCTCCGCAACTACCAATCTGTCCGCCTCGCTTGCTCGCAAGCGCTCCACGCGCCGGGCGACGGCTTCGGCCGCGGCGGGATATCCCAGCTGCCCGATCAGCGTCGCCAGACCCTCTGCGTCTCCCGGACGCGCATCTCGAATCGTGAGATCCACAGGCCCAGGAAGCGTAGGACAGCCCGAGTTTCACATCAAGCCTCTAGATGAGCCAGGCGCCGTCTTGTTGGACGAGCTCGCCGTCGCACCAGAGCCCGCCGCCCGCGCGTAGGTCCTTGACGAGATCCCAGTGGATCGCGCTCTTGTTAGTCGCGCCCGTGAAGGTGTAGCTCGCGCCGATGGCGAGGTGGATCGTTCCGTCGATCTTCTCGTCGAAGAGAGTGTTCCGCATGTGCTGCGTGATTCCGGGGTTGCAGCCGATTCCGAGCTCGCCGAGCCGCCGCGCTCCCTCGTCGGTGTCGAGCGCGGCGAGCAGTGCATCCTCCCCTTCGTCGGCGCTCGCCTCGACGATCGCGCCGCCTTCGAACACGAGCCGCGCGCCGGCGACATCGCGGCCCTGATAGATCGACGGGAACTCGGCGAAGCTGACGACGCCCTCGGCTGAGTCCTCCACCGGCCCGAAGAAGAACTCGCCGGCGGGCATGTTGCGAAGTCCGTGGTCGATCGTCGCCTCCCGCCCTTCGATCGAGAGCGTTAGATCTGTCTCGCGGCCGACGATGCGCACCTCGCTCGCGCCGTCGAAGCGCTCGGCGTAGCGGCGCATCCGCTCGTGCTCGGCGTCCCAATCGCGCAGACACGCGCCGTAGACGTAATCCTCGAACTCGAGCAGCGTCATTCCCGCCTCCTGCGCCGACGCCTCGGTCGGGAATTGCGTCACGGCCCAGCGGACGTCGAGCGTCCGGCCGCGCTCGGCGGAGCGCTCCTGCGAGCGCTGCATCAGCCGGCGGCGCTCGGGCTCGAGATCTGCCCCCGCGTGCAGATCCTCGGGCGCGAGGATCGTCAGGCGCGCATCCTCGTGCTCCACCGAGTACGCCTCGATCTCCGGCAGCTTCGCGAGCAGCTCGAGCGGCGCCTCGCGCGCCCAGTCGAGGTCGACCCGCGAGCGCTCGTTCCACGTCATCCGGACGAGCGCGTAAGCCTCGCGACGGGCCACCGCCTTGGCGACCTCGGTCAGGAGCGGGCGTGCGAGAGGCGTCGTCCGAATCACGACCTGCCACCCCGGCTGGACGTCGAGGCTGCGGTTGACGAGCAACTCGGCCAGCTTCCTGATCCTCGGATCGCTCACGGCGGCGGATCGTACTCGTTGTAGTTTCGTCCAGTGGACGCCGTCGTGCTCGCCCTGGCCTCGGCCGCGCTCTTCGGCGCGATGACGGTGGCGCTGCGCTTCGCGCTCGCGCGAGTGCCGGACGCGGAGGCCGGCGCCCTGCTCACGGTGCTGCCGGCGCTCGCAGTGACGCTGCCCTTCGCTGCTCTCCAGTCGCTCGAGCTCAGCGGGATCTGGCCGTTCCTGCTCGCTGGATTGCTCGGTCCCGGGCTCTCGCAGCTCCTGTTCACACTCGCGGTCCGCGACGCGGGACCCTCCCGCACGTCGGTCACCGTGGGCACGGCGCCCCTCTTCTCCGTCGCGATCGCGCTCATTCTCCTGGGCGAGCCGCTGCACGCGGGCCTGATCGGAGGCGCGCTGCTGATCGTCGTCGGCGGCTTCTTGCTCGTCGGTGAGCGGAACCGCCCCGCGCACGTGAGGCGGATCGGCCTCGTGCTCGCGCTCGCCGCCACGGTGGTATTCGCCGCCCGAGACAACCTCGTGCGGCACCTCTCGATCGACACGGACGTCACGCCGGCGCTGGCCGCCGCGGCCACGCTCGGCGCGGGCGGCGCCGTGATCGCGGGCTATCTCCTCGCCTCGCGGCGACGACTGCCGACGCGCGGCCTGCTCACGTTCGTCCCGGCCGGCGTCTGCTTCGGGCTCTCCTACGTCTGCCTCTTCGAGGCCTACTATCGCGGCCGGGTCACGGTCGTCTCGCCGCTCGTCGCGACGGAGTCTCTCTGGGGCGTCGGCCTCTCGGCGGTGCTCCTGCGCCGCCACGAGCTCGTCGGCCCGCGCCTCGCCGCCGGCGCCGCGCTCGTCGTCGCGGGCGGGGCGCTGATCGGGATCTTCCGCTAGGCCGCCGACGCGGCGGGCAGGAAACGCGTCGCGATCGTCAGCAGCAGGTGGACGACGCCGAGGACGATGAAGAACGCGGTCGGGTTCGTCTCGTCCGAGAAGCCGAAGAGGAACGGCGCGGCGACCAGTCCGGCTGCGACGAGGAGATCGAGCGCCACGTGCGCCTTCACCGGGATCGTGCGCGAGAGACCCGTCGGAGAGTCGGTCGAAGCCGCGACGACGAGAATCGCGATTCCGATCACGATCGAGACGGCCGTCGCCGCGGTCGAGTCGAAGCCGAGGAGGAACGGCGCCGCCACGAACAGCGCGCCCGCGGCGTATTCGATTACGCCGTGCACGAAGAACGGAACGAAGCCCTGGCGCAGCATCCGCGGAGTGTATCCGGCGCGGCGAGCCCGAAAGGCGGTGAACATTGCTACTCTGGCACTCAGATTTTCTGAGCGCATCCACAGAAAAAGGAGCAGACACGCATGGCGAAGACGATTGGAATCGACCTCGGCACGACCAATAGCTGCATGGCGGTGCTCGAGGGTGGCGAGCCGACCGTGATCCCGAACGCCGAGGGCGGCCGCACGACGCCGTCCGTCGTCGCGTTCACGAAGGACGGTCAGCGGCTCGTCGGAGCGCCTGCGAAGCGCCAGCAGGTGACGAACCCGGAAAACACGATCTTCTCGATCAAGCGCTTCATGGGCCGCA
>JACCRW010000313.1 GCA_013813345.1 Actinomycetota bacterium | reverse complement strand
CCGATCGGCGAGTACAAGCCCGACCCCGGCAGCTCGAGCGCGATCGCCTCGCGCGTCGCGGACATGCTCGGCGTCTCGCGCGCCTCGGCGGGGGAGATGCTGAAGCGGCTCGAGGCCGACGGGCTCGTCGAGCGCGGCGAGCAGAAGGAGGCGATTCTCACCGAGACGGGGATCGAGCGCGCCGAGCGGGTCGTCCGCAAGCATCGCCTGATCGAGCGCATGCTCACCGACTTCATGGGCTACACGGCAGCGGAAGCGCACGTCCACGCGGACGAGCTCGGCGACACCTTCAGCGACGACATGGTGCAGCGGATCGAGGAGAAGCTTGGCTTTCCCGATCGCTGCCCGCACGGCTGGCCGGTCGATCCGGCGTTCGAGCAGCGCGAGAACAAGGAGCTCGCCCCGCTCGCCGACGTCGGCCTCGGCACGCCGGCGGAGATCGTCCGCCTCGCCGAGCACGACGGCGACCTCCTCCACTGGTTCTATGAGGAGGGCTTCGTCCCAGGCGCGAAGGTCGAGCTCCGCGAAGCGCAGCCGGCGGCGGCGCAGTTCAAGATCTCCCTCGCCGGAACCGAGCGCGCGATCGGCGAGAAGGCCGCGGCCGGGCTCTACGTCAAGCTCGTCTAAGCGTCAGCGATCGGTGAAGGCAAGCCGCCCGGCGAGCGCGACGAAGGCGCCGCCGAAGAACCGCCGCATCCAGCTCAGAACCGAGGGCCGCGAGATCACGTGGTTCCGAACCGCCGCCGCGAACACCCCGTAGACGACGAAGACGGCGAACGTCACGAGCATGAAGACGGCGCTCAGCTCCAGCATCCGCAGCGTCGCCTGCGTCGAGTCGGTGCTCACGAACTGCGGCAGGAACGCGAAGAAGAAGATCGTCAGCTTCGGGTTCAAGATGTTGATCAGGATCCCCGAGACGATCACCCTGAGCGACGACCGCGGCGACGTCTCCTCCACCGTAAGCGCGCCCTTGTCGCGGAGAGTGCTCCACGCCATGTAGAGCAGGTAGGCGACGCCGAGGTACTTCAGCACCTCGAAAGCGAGCGCGCTCGTGTGCAGGAGCGCCGCGAGGCCCGTGATCGCCGCCAGCATGTGCGGAACGATCCCCAAAGTGCAGCCGACGGCCGCGACGATGCTGGCGCGCGCGCCGCGCGAGAGGCCAGCGGCCAGCGTGTAGAGGACGCCGGTGCCTGGCGTGGCGACGATCACGAGCGTCGTCAACAGGAACTCGGTGCTCACGGCGCGATCCTAGTTCAACCGTGCCGCCAGCTTGCTCGCGTTCAGGTGCGCGATCGCCTCGATCGTCACCATCGGATTGACTCCGGAAGCTGTCGGGAAGGTCGAGCCGTCCGCGACCACGAGGTTTCGCGTTTCCCAGGTCTCCCCGTCCGGGTTCGTGGCCGAGCTCGCCGGCGAGGCGCCCATCCGGCACGAGCCCATCAGGTGGAACGAGAAGAAGCCGCAGCGCCCCGGACCCCAGCCGGCAGCGTCCGCGTCGCGGAGGAAGCCCTCGCGGTCGCCTCTCTGACCGGGCTCGTAGGAGACGAGGCGGCTGTGGCCGGAGAGGATCTTCCGCGCGCCCGCCGCCTCGAGGATCCGCGCCGCCCCGTCGACACCCGTGCGCACGCGCTCGAGGTCGTCGGCGGAGAGCTGGTAGCGGACGCGGGTCGAGCCGTCGCGCCCGAGCGTGACCCGGCCGCTGCCGCGATCACGCAGGAGGACTCCGATGTTCGTCGTCCGCGCGAACTCGTCCATCAGCGCCGCATGCTGAGCGGCACTCCGCCACGGCAGGGCCGCGGCCGCGAAGCCGGGGAGAACCGGAACCGTCTCGTACTTGACGCCGTAGCCGTCGTCCAGGTCGCGATGCTGGTCGGAGTAGAGCGTCTGCAGCGACCCTTCCCACGGGCGCACCTCCTCGTCGAAGACGCCGAGCACCGGTGTCCCCGGATGGAGCCGCAGCCAGCGCCCCACGTTCTCGTTCCGGAGGCCCGAGCGCTGGAGGAGCGGCGGCGTCCCGAGGGCCCCGGCAGCGACGACGACGGCGCGCGAGCGGACGCGCAACGCATGGCCGTTCGAGCTCGCCTCAACCCCACCCGCCTCGCCGCCCACGACGAGGATCCGCAGCGCTCGAGAATCGACGGCGATCCGCGCGCCCGCAGCGTGCGCGTCGGCGAGCCACGTGACGAGCGTGGATTGCTTCGCCCCGAGCGGGCAGCCGAGGCCGCACGAACCGCAGAGCCGCCCCTGCTCGCAGCCGAGCACGTTGCGCGGCAGGTCGTCCAGGTGCCAGCCGAGACTCCGGACTCCCCGCGCCAATAGCTCATCTCGCCTGGAGGGCCGGTTGTGCTCGGTGTTGACGCCGAGCCGCTCGCAGACGGCGTCGAGACACGCGCCTAGTTCGTCGCTCGGAAAACCGAGCGCGGCCCACTCCTCGAGCACGTCCGCGGGCGTCCGGAACGAGGTCGTGTAGTTGACGACGGTGCCGCCGCCGAGACAGGAGCCGGCGATCAGCCCGATCCCGCGATCGACGGTCGCCGCCGCCGCCCCGGCGAGGTAGAGGCGGTCGTAGCCAGGATCCTCCGCGCCGTCGAAGTCGCGCTCGCTCCAGTAGCCGCCCGCCTCCAGGACGACGACGTCGAGCCCGGCGGTCGCGAGCACGGCTGCGGCGACCCCGCCGCCGGCGCCGGAGCCGACGACGCAGACGTCGCAGTCGAGCTCGAGGTCGCGCTCGACGCGAAGCGGCTCGATCCGGCGAGCCGGCGGCTCGGCCGGTGCGCCCGCCGGGCCGGGGTAGCCGATCGCCTCCCAGCGCTCGCGAGCCCAGTCCGACTCCGATCGCATGTAGGCGAACGAGAGCGCGGCCTGCTTCAGCGCCACGAAGGCGGCACGGCGCTGCGGGATCCGGCTGTCGCACCACGCGCGGAGCGCGGCCTCGCGGCGCGCAGGCGAGAGGAGCGCGAAGCCGCGCCCGAAGGTTCCAAGCAGGAGCGAGAGCTGACGTTGCTCGGCCGGGCCAAGATGCTTGCGCGCCGCCGCGAGGACAGCATCCGCGACGCCGTCCGATCCGGGAGCGAAGGTCTGGCAAATCGCCTCCAGCGCCCGCCGGTTCACGCGTCCTCGCCGCAGATGTCGACCTGGGCGCCGTTCGGATCGTTCTCGGCAATGGCCGACGCAGATTCGACTTGTCTGGCCGCTTCGACCAGCGCTGCTGCGGCACTTTCCGGGTCGGCGGCCACTTCTTCGAGCTCACCACGAGCGATCATGTCGTCAGCCGACATCGTCCTCCGGAACGATTCGCACGAGTGGCTGCTGCCGAACCGTCCTCGTGAACCCGTGAGTCGGAGCCTCCCACTCCTGCTCGGGAAGCGCGGTCAGTTGAACGTGCAGACCGAGCTTGTCTTCTGCTTCCGCCTCGAGCTCATCGACCCGGAGTGGCGCCGGGTCTCCGATGACGACGACATCGATGTCCGCCGGCGGAGGTCCCCACTCCCCGAGATACCGCGCAGCCCACGATCCGTGGATGAATGCGTCGCGAATCCCTGGTTCGCCTTCAAGCAGCTCCGCGAGTACTTGACGCGGGCCATACGCCTTGAGCAGAAGCGCATAAACCTCTCTGTAATAGGGATGGGTCTCGTTGAGTCGGACGGTCCGGGTTGAGGCGAACGAGACCGACGAGATGAGACGAGCCCGCTCCAGCCGATCGACCTCTCTCTGCACGACGGAGTACGGAAGCTGTGTTCGGTTCGCGAGCCCTCGGACATGCAGTCCGTCTGGTGTCAGGTAGATCGCAGCGAGAACGCGCGCCATCGCCTCTGAACGGACGAGGGGGATGATCTCTGAAGCGCGAGGCCGACCCATTGGCGCCGATCCTACCCTATAAGCGGGTGGAGTTACCCTGTTATAGGGCAGGGACTGCGGCGGTGAGCCCAGCAGCGGCTCGGAGCGCGTCGGCGCGATCCGTGCGCTCCCAGGTGAAGTCCTTGTCCTCTCGGCCGAAATGCCCGTAGGCGGCGGTCTTGCGGTAGATCGGGCGGCGCAGGTCGAGGTCGCGCAGGATCGCCGCGGGACGGAGGTCGAAGTGCTCGTGGACGAGCTCCTCGATCCGCTCCTGCGTCAATCCCTCGGCCTCGGTGCCGAAGCAGTCGACGAGCACGGAGAGCGGATGGGCGACTCCGATCGCGTAGGCGACCTGGATCTGGCAGCGCTCGGCGAGCCCGGCCGCAACGACATTCTTCGCGACATATCGGGCTGCGTAGGCGGCCGAGCGGTCGACCTTCGTCGGATCCTTGCCCGAGAAGGCCCCGCCCCCGTGCGGCGCTGCGCCGCCGTAGGTGTCGACGATGATCTTGCGTCCGGTCAACCCGGTGTCGCCCATCGGCCCGCCGATCACGAACTTGCCGGTGGGGTTGACGTAGACGAAGTCCTTTTCCTCGAGCCGCTTCTCGTCGTAGAGCTCGTGCGGGAGGATGGGGCGGAGGACGTGCTCGATCAGATCCGGCTTGATCAGCGCCTCGGTGTCCAGCCCGTCGCGGTGCTGCGTCGAGATCAGCACGCGCTCGAGCTCCACCGGACGCTGGCGTCCGTGCTCGTCGACCTCGTAGCGAACGGTGACCTGTGCCTTGCCGTCGGGACGCAGGTACGGGAGCACGTCCGCCTTGCGCACCTCGGACAGCCGCTTGCAGATCCGGTGCGCGAGCAGGATCGGGAGGGGCATCAACTCGGCGGTCTCGTTCGAGGCATAGCCGAACATCATCCCCTGATCGCCGGCCCCAACGCGATCGAGCGGATCCGCATCGCCGTGCTGCGCCTCGTACGAATCGTCGACGCCGAGCGCGATATCGGCCGACTGCTCGTCGATCGCGACGATCACGCCGCACGTCTCGGCGTCGAAGCCGTACTTGGCGCGCGTGTAGCCGATCTCCGAGACCGTGTCGCGCACGTGCTTGCGGATGTCGACGTAGGTGGGGGTCGTCATCTCGCCGGCGACGACCACGAGGCCAGTGGTGATCAGCGTCTCACAGGCAACCCGACTATTGGGATCGTTCGCCAGGCACGCGTCGAGAATCGCATCCGAGATTTGGTCGGCGATCTTGTCGGGATGCCCCTCGGTGACGGACTCCGAAGTGAACTGGAACGAGCGCGCGGCCACGGCGGGAGTGACCCTACCCGATCTGGAGGAAGGCGCCGACCTCGACGTCGTTCGGATCGGAGGCGTCGCCCCAGACGACGAAGCTCTCCAGCGGCTCGAGGTTCTCACGCGCCTCGCGCGGCAGATCCTGCTCGGCGAAACCCGCGATATCGTCGGCGAGGTCGACGATCCGGCGCAGGTCGAGGTACGCGAAGACCTCGTCGTCCTCGCCCATGTCGGCTGCCTCGGTCGCGTCCTTGAACGCGTCGTCGTCGGCGAGCGAGGGACCGCCCTCGGCCAGCGCCTCGATCCCCGCGCGCGCAGTCGTCACGGCGACATGGCCGTCGTTCGCGCCGTAGAGGATCGTGACCGGCCCGAGTCGGACTTCTCTCGCCTCGGTCCCGGAGACGGTCGTGCGCTGCACCCTGCCGCCGAAGTCCGTCGCCTTCTTGGCCAGCGTGTCGAGCACGTCGAGGCTCTTCGCGTCGTCCTCGGGGTCGAGCAGGAGCGTGATCTCGGGAATCAGCGCCGCCGGCCGGAGGTAGAGGCCGAGGCCGCCTGCAAAGAGGTCGAGGATCTCGTCGTAGGTGACGCCGAGCTCGTCCTCGACGTCCGGGATCCCGCCCGACTCGAGTGCGCAGCGAAGCTGCTCGGAGAGCCCGAGGCCGGCGGTGTCGAAGGCCGGCGAGCCGAGATAGGCATAAGCGCCCGAGGGAACCTCGGAGAGCAGTGACTCGCCGTCGAGACCCTGCTTTGCGCCCTCGCTCTTCGCGGCGAACCGCATCCGCACGCCGTCGTCGCCCGCCGTCATCGTTCCGGCTGCGTACTGCAGCTCGCCCTGCTGGGCGGAGACGTCGCAGCCCTCGGGAAGCGATTTCTTCAACGCGTCGTTGATCGGAGCGCCGTTCGCGAAGAACGTTACGAGGGCGTCCTCCTCGACCCGCTCCTGCGCCTCGCCAAACCAGTCCGCGTCCGCCAGCTTGTCGCCGGCTGCCGCGAAGCGGTCGAGCGTCGCGGTGTTCTCGGCGATCGCCGTCCAGCCGTCGATCTCGCGCGTCACCGTGTCCTCGTCCGACTCCTCCAGGAGCTGCGTCAGCTTCGCCTTGTCGCGCGGCTTGGTCAGCGCGACCACATTGTCGCCGCCGTTCTCGAAGTCGAGGACGACGATGTAGGTCTCGTCGCCGAATGCGGGGAGCAGCTCGTCGTCGAGGTCAATTCCCTCGTCGGCGAGGCCCTCGCGCACCTCGGCGAGCAGCCGCTCCTTCCCCGGGAACTTGCTCAGGAGCTCGTCAGCCTGCTGCCACTGATCCGAGTCCGGATCGGTCTCCAGCGCGATCAGGACGGGAGCGCTTGCCGGCACGATCCCGGCAACGTCGCCGGCCACCGATCCGGCGGTATTCGTGCTCCCGCCGCCGCAACCGACGACCGCGAGGCAGAGCAGGGCGGAGAGGGCGATCAGGCTGCTGCGCATGGTCCTCACTCTAGTCACTCCTGGGTCGGGACTCGGCTCATCAGCCCGGCGACGAGCTCGTCGAGCGGCGTACCCTCGAGCACGCTGCAGACACCTTCGGTGATCGGAAGCTCGATCTTGAGCCGATGTGAGAGCTCGCGCAGTACCGGCGCGGTCGTCAGGCCCTCCACGACCATTCCGATCTCGCGCACGGCGTCGTCCGGATCGGTTCCGCGCGCGATCAGCTCGCCCGCCCGGCGGTTGCGACCCGACTTCGCCCAGCACGTGACGACGAGGTCGCCCATGCCCGCGAGCCCGGCGAACGTCTCGGGGCGCCCGCCGGCCGCCTCCGCAAGACGACCCATCTCCGCAAGGCCGCGCGCGACGAGGGCGGCCTTGGCGTTGTCGCCGAGTCCGAGGCCGTCGGCGCCCCCCGCGGCGAGCGCGATCACGTTCTTTGCGGCGGCGCAGAGCTCGACGCCGACGGCGTCCTCGTTCACGTAGACGCGAAAGGTGACCGAATTGATCGCCTCCTGGAGGTCAAGCGAGAGCTGCCGATCATCGCTCGCGATCACGGCGGCTGCGGGGAAATCGCGCGAGACCTCCTCGGCGATGTTCGGGCCAGAGAGGATCGCGACCGGCCTCCCGCGAACGAGCGTCGAGAGCCGCTCGCCCGTCGCCGGATCGAGCCCCTTCGTCAGCGAGAGCACGGCCGCCGTGCCGGGCAGCTCGGCGGCGACACTCGCGTAGACCGCGCTCGGGACCGCGAGCACGACGAGCTCCGCCGACGCGAACGGGGCCTCGGCGATGGTCGTTGCGCTGACGCCCGAGAGATCGGTGTGCGAGAGGTAGCGCGGGTTGCGGCCGGTCGTGGCGATCGCCTGCGCCTGCTCGACGTCGCGACACGCGAGCGTGACCTCGTGCTCGCGGTTGGCAAGCACGCGCGAGAACGCAGTTCCCCACGAGCCTCCCCCCACGACGACGACCTTCACCGCGCTCGTCCGAACGCTTGTGTTGTTCCAACACAAGCCCCTTGGCCGGCTCGCGGCCGGAAGATCGGCTCGCGCACCGGCCGCAGCGCGGGACGAAGAGCTTGTGTTGTTCCAACACAAGCTCTCTGTCGCGCGGGGCTCACGAGCGCTTGACGAAGTCGATCGACACCGGCACGCCGCCGAGGCTAAACCGTTTCCGCAGCTCGTTCTCCACCCAGTACGCGTAGTCGCGGGTGACGAGGCCGGGGTCGTTGACGTGGATCCGGATCCGCGGCGGACGCGAGGAGACCTGGGCGCCGTAGAGGAGGTTCAGGCGGCGCCCGCGCTGCGAGGGCGGCTGGCGGGCCTCGCGCAACTCGGCGAGCACGTTGTTCAGGGCGGGCGTCGGGATCCGGCCGGCGTGCTTCTCGAAGAGGGCAACCACGTGGTCGAGGAGACGATCGAGCCCGCGGCCGGTCTTTGCGGAGACGGCGATCACCGGCGGCCGCTGGCGCAGGCGTGTCTCGATCCTCGGCTTCACATCCTCGAGCGCCACCTCGTTGACGTCCCACTTCGAGAGGACGACGAGCGACGAGCAGCCGGCCTTGCGCGCCACGTCCGCGACGGAGAGGTCCTGCTCGACGATTCCCTCGCTGGCGTCGATCAGGATCAGTGCGACGTCCGCCCGCTCGGCCGCCTCGAGCGCGCGCAGCTCCGAGTAGTACTCGATCCCCTGCCGCTGCTTGCGCTTGCGCCGGAGGCCGGCGGTGTCGACGAGCAGGAACTGCTGCTCGTCGCGGACGAGGATCGTGTCGATCGCATCCCGCGTCGTTCCGGGCACGTCCGAGACGATCACCCGCTCGCGGCCGACGAGCGCGTTCAGGAGCGAAGACTTGCCGACGTTCGGCCGGCCGAGGATCGCAACGCGGATCGTCTCCTCGCCGATCGGAGCACGGCCCTCACCGGGCAGCTTCGCGACGACCTCGTCGAGCAGGTCGCC
>JACCRW010000312.1 GCA_013813345.1 Actinomycetota bacterium | reverse complement strand
CAGCGCACCGGCCGGGCACGTGGTTCACGAACGAGCTTCGCTCGCCGGTGCAGGTGACCGATCTGGCGAGCGCGCTGCTCGAGCTGGCGGAGCTCGACATCGCCGGACCGCTGCACGTCGCCGGCGCGGATGGTCTTTCTCGCGCCGAGCTCGCCACGCTCATCGCCGGCCGGACCGTCGAGACGGCGGAGGCGCCGCCGACGCGCCCGCTCGACTGCCGGCTCGACTCCTCGCGCGCCCAGGCGCTCCTACGGACGCGGCTTCGCGGCGCCCGCGAGGTGTTCGCTAGTTGAGGTAGAGCGCCAGCACGATGACCGCGATCGCGATCCCCACGAGCAGGGCGATGATCGGGCCGGAGAAGGCTCGGCGGCCCGTGAGCGTCGGCGGCGAGATGTCGCTGAACGATCGCTCGATGTCCTGCTCCACCTGGCGCTTGATCCGCTCGGCCAGGGCATCGCCCGGGCTCTTCGGCGCCTCGGTCTTGAGCGGCGGAAAGGAGGCCGGACCGCCGTCGACGGCGAGCTCGAAGATCCGCTCATGCTGGAGGTCCTTCAGCTGAGTCTCGCCGTGGTCGTGCACCGTGACACCCTCGGGCAGCACGTTGCCGAGCAGGGCCCTCGTCGTCTCGGACACGAGGATCTGACCGCCGTGGCCCGCGGCCGAGATCCTCGCCGCACGGACGACGTCGAGCCCGAGGTAGCCCTCTTCGCCGACCGAGGGCTCGCCGGTGTGCAGACCCATGCGCACGCGCACCTCGGCCCCGTCGGGCCAGCCGTGGTTACGAAGGACGCGCTGGGCATCGACCGCTCCGCGCGCGGCGTCGCTCGCCCGCGCGAACGAGAAGAAGAACGCGTCGCCTTGGGTGTCGATCTCCGTGCCGCCGGCGCCGCCTAAACCCTCCCGGACGAGTCGCCGGTGGTCGCGCACGACCTCGCCGTAGCGGTCGCCGAGCGCCTGCAGAAGGCGCGTCGAGCCCTCGACGTCGGTGAAGACGAAGGTGACCGTTCCGCCGGGAAGTGCGCTCATGGGACTATTCAAGCGTGAATCGGCTGGCCGGAGAGACGAGCCCGTACCTGCTCCAGCACGCAGGGAACCCGGTCGACTGGTACCCGTGGGGGGAGGAGGCGCTCGCCCGCGCCCGCGACGAGGATCGGCCGATCCTGCTCTCGATCGGCTACGCAGCCTGTCACTGGTGCCATGTGATGGAGCACGAGTCGTTCGAGGACGACGCGACGGCCGCGCTGATGAACGAGCGCTTCGTCAACATCAAGGTCGACCGCGAGGAGCGACCCGACCTCGACGCGGTCTACATGGAGGCGGTCGTCGCGCTGAGCGGGCAGGGTGGCTGGCCGATGACGGTCTTCCTGACACCGGCCGGAGAGCCGTTCTACGGCGGCACCTACTACCCGCCGGAGGAGCGGCACGGCCTCCCGAGCTTCCGCCAGGTGCTGACCGCGATCGGCGATGCCTGGAGGGATCGGCGCGACGACGTCGCTCGCTCGGCAGCCCAGCTCGTCGAGGCCGTCCGCCACTCGAGCTCGCTGCGGCCGTCCTTGGAGCCGCTCAGCTCCGAGCTTCTCGGCGCGGCCGTTCGCGGCCTGCGGCGGCAGCTCGAGCCTGTTTACGGCGGCTGGGGGCGCGCGCCGAAGTTCCCGAATGCGCCCGCGCTCGAGTTCCTGCTCCGCCGCGGCGAGCTCGAGCCGGTCGTGAAGACGCTCGACGAGATGGCGCGCGGCGGGATGTACGACCTGCTCGGCGGCGGCTTCCACCGCTACTCCGTCGACGAGCGCTGGCTCGTGCCGCACTTCGAGAAGATGCTCTACGACAACGCCCAGCTTGCGCCCGCGTACCTGCACGCGTGGCTCGTCACCGGCAACGAGCGCTACCGGGAGATTGCCGAGGAGACGCTCGAGTACCTGCTCCGCGAGCTGCTCCTGCCGGAGGGCGGCTTCGCCTCAGCGCAGGACGCCGACACCGAAGGCGTCGAGGGGCTGACCTTTACGTGGACGCCCGAGGAGGGTGTCCCGGCGGAGCTGCTGGAGCCGTTCGAGCACGGCCGCTTCATCCTTCGGGGCGAGCTCGAGCCGGAGCTCGCCCAGCGCCTCTTCGAGCAGCGCGAGCTGCGTCCGAAGCCGCTCCGCGACGACAAGGCGATCGCGTCCTGGAACGGCCTCGCTCTCGCCGCCCTCGCGGAGGCCGGTTGGCGCCTCGAGCGTCCGGATTGGGTTGACGCGGCTCGGCGGCTCGGCGCGTTCCTGCTCGGCCCATTGTCGGACGGAGAAGGGAGGCTGCTCCGCAGCTACCGGGAAGGCCGAACGAGCGGAACCGGTTATCTCGACGACTACGCGAACGTGGCCCATGGCCTGCTCGAGCTCCACGTCGCCACCGGGGAGCTGCGCTGGCTCGAGGAGGCGAACCGGCTCGCCCGCCTCGGGGTCGAGCTCTTCGCCGACGAGGAGCACGGCGGCTTCTTCCTCTCCCCGGCACACGGCGAGCGACTCGTCGCGCGAACGAAGGAACTCGACGATCATCCGCTGCCGTCCGGCAACTCGATGCTCGCTCACGTTCTGCTGCGCCTCTCGAGGATCTACGGCGACGACGAGCTCGAGCGGCAGGCGGTCGGCGTGCTCCGACTCGTGCGGCCGGCGCTCGAACGGGCGCCCGCGGCCTTCGGCTGGGCGCTCTGCGCGCTCGACCTCTGGCTCAGCCCGCCGCGGGAGCTGGCGATCGTCGGTCCCGTCGACTCGGCGGTCGCGCGCGCCGCGCTCTCTGGGTGGCAGCCGAACACGGTCGTCGCGGTCGGCCCCGGAAGCGGCGTGCCGCTCCTGGAGGGCAAGGGCCTCGTCGACGGAAAGCCGGCCGTCTACATTTGCGAGCGGTTCGTATGCCAGGCGCCTGTGACCGATCCCGCTCTGCTCTGACCTCGCGTGCCTACGCGGGTCCAGACGACCTCGGTGCGCTCCACGACGTCGCTCGCGCGGTGTGGCGGCGGCACAAGCCGCACGCGCTCCCGCATGTCGGCGACATCACCTGGGACCTCTATCAGCACGAGCCCGAGGTCGCCCGACCCAGGCGGACGCAGATCTTCGAGCGCGACGGCGT
>JACCRW010000307.1 GCA_013813345.1 Actinomycetota bacterium | reverse complement strand
CGCGAAGACTTCTGAAGAGGCCGCTTCGCGGCCCAGATCGCGCCTTAGGTCTGCGTCAGCGGCTACTGCGGCTCGGTCGCGCTCGGATCCATCCAGACGAGCTCCCAGAGATGACCGTCGGGATCGTTGAAGCTCCGGCCGTACATGAAATCCATCTCCATCGGCTCGTTCGCCGCCGTGCCGCCGGCCTCGAGCGCCTTGTCGGCGAGCTCGTCAACCTGTTCTCGGCTCTCCGCGGAGAGGGCGAGGATCGCCTCCGTCTGAGCCGTCGCGTCGACGAGGTCCTTCTTCGTGAAGTCCTTGAAGCGGCTCTTGACGAGCAGCATCACGAAAGCCTGGTCGCTGACGATCATGCAGGTGGCGTGCTCGTCGGTGAACTGAGGATTGAACGAGAAGCCGAGCTTCGTGAAGAAGTCGACCGACCGGTCGAGGTCCTCGACCGCGAGGTTGACGAAGATCATGCGGGACGTTGCGGTTGCCATCGTTCCTCCTTCGTAGCGGATTCGTGCGGTAAGACTGCCGCGAATGGTGGAACTCATCGGTCGACTCGCGAAGGAGGATCGGGATGCTGCTCGAGGGCAAGAATGCAGTGGTCTACGGCGGCGGAGGCTCGATGGGAGGCGCGGTTGCGCGGGCGTTCGGCCATGAGGGCGCAAGTGTCTTCCTCGCCGGCCGCACGCTTTCCAAGCTCGACGCGGTTGCCGAGGAGATCGTCGCCGCCGGCGGCACAGCCGAGACCGCGGAGCTCGACGCCTTCGACCGGGAGGCGGTCGAGGCTCATGCCGACGCCGTCGCTCGCAAAGCCGGCAGCCTGGATGTCTCCTTCAATGCCGTCGGTGTGAACGCCGTCCAGGGGACGCCGCTGGTCGAGATGTCGCTCGAGGACTTCATGACGCCGATCGAGGAGGCTGCGCGTACCCACTTCATCACCGCCACGGCGGCCGCTCGACGCATGAGCGAGCAGGGCTCCGGCGTGATCGTGATGCTGTCTTCCTCGGCAGCCGGCGAGTGGCGTCACCGCATGGGCGGCTTCAACCTGGCGTGCGCGGCGATCGAGGCGTTCACTCGAAGCCTGGCCGGCGAGGTGGGGCGGGAGGACGTGCGGGTCGTGTGCATACGTCCGAACTTCACGCCCGAGACGACGCCCGAGGTTATGGACGCCGATGTCCAGCCCCTCGTCGACGACACGCTCCTCGGCCGCCTGCCGCGACTCGCCGAGGTGGGCGGCACCGCCGCCTTCGTGGCCTCGGATCAGGCCGGCGCGATGACGGGCGCGGTCGTGAACCTGACCTGCGGAGCGCTTGTGGACTAGTCCGGCAGGACGTCGCGCAGACCCATGAAGGCGACCAATCCGAGCAGCTCGGGCGACGCCCGCCGCAGGCGCACGTGACAGCTGTAGCGCCACGCGGCGAGCTGCAGCCGCGCGAGCGCATCGACCGTGACCGCGTCGGGCTCGACGCCACTCACGTCGACCAGCGCGACGCCGGCGCCGCTCCGCTCCAGGAGCGCGCAGACGCGGTCGCAGAGCCCGGGCAGGTCGGCACGGGCAATCGGGCCGCGGATCGCGAAGTGGACTGTCTGCGGCGCACGGGTGGCCATTGCGGATGTGACCGTCCGAACCGGCGAAACTCATCGCTCGGCCGAGCGATGAGTTCTGCCGCGAGGCACGGTCTAACTCCTCGAAAGCGAATCTGGAGGAACCGAAATGACCATGGACAGCCGCACCCGCTGGCTCGCGCTCTACGTCCTCTGCCTGGGCGACCTGATGATCGTGCTCGACGTGACGATCGTGGGCGTCGCGCTGCCTTCGATCAGGGAGGATCTCGGCTTCTCGGAGACGTCGCTCGCCTGGGTCGTGAACGCCTACCTGCTCACCTTCGGCGGCTTCCTCCTCCTAGGCGGCAAGCTCGGCGACCTCTTCGGGCACCGGCGCCTGTTCCTCGGTGGGATCGCGCTCTTCACCCTGGCCTCGCTCGCCTGCGGCCTGGCAAGCTCGCAGGAGCTGCTGGTGGGAGCGCGGGCGCTACAGGGCCTCGGCGCCGCCGTCGTCTCCGCGGTCGCGCTCTCGCTGATGATGACGCTCTTCACCGAGGCTGCGGACCGGGCCAAGGCGATGGGCATCTTCGGCTTCGTCGCCTCTGGCGGCGGCTCGATCGGCGTCCTGCTCGGCGGGATCCTGACGGACGCGCTCAACTGGCACTGGATCTTCCTCGTCAACGTCCCGGTCGGCGTTCTCGTCGTCGTGCTTACCTTCAAGCTCGTGCCGGAGTCCCGCGGCGAGGCTGCCGCAGGACGGCTCGATGTCGCCGGGGCAGTCACCGTCACGGCGTCGTTGATCCTGGCCGTCTACGCGATCGTCAACGGCAACCAGGAAGGCTGGTTGTCCGCCCAGACGCTCGGGCTGCTCGGCGGCGGCGCCGTGCTGCTGGCGCTCTTCCTCGGGATCGAGGCGCGGGTGCGCTCGCCGCTCATGCCGCTCGGCCTCTTCCGACTGCGGAACGTCGCGGTCGCGAATGTCGTCGGCGTTCTGTGGGCGGCGGCCATGTTCGCGTGGTTCTTCCTCTCGGCGCTCTACCTCCAGCTCGTGCTCGGGTACAGCCCGTTGCAGGTCGGGCTCGCGTTCCTGCCGGGCAACGTGATCATGGGTCTCCTCTCGGTCGGCCTCTCCGCCAAGCTCGTCCTGCGCTACGGGTTCCGGCTCCCGCTCGCGACAGGTCTACTGCTGGCGGCGACTGGACTCCTGCTCTTCGCGCGGGCGCCTGTCGACGGGAGCTTCGTCGTCGACGTGCTCCCGAGCATGATCCTGCTCGGCCTCGGCGCGGGCATGGCCTTCAACCCGCTGATGCTTGCCGCGATGGGCGGCGTCAAGCCGAGCGACGCCGGCCTCGCGTCGGGCGTCGTCAATACCGCTTTCATGATGGGAGGCGCGCTCGGACTTGCAGTGCTCGCGAGCCTGGCCGCCTCGCGTACGGACAGCCTCGACGCCTCGGGGAGCGACTCGCTCGTCGCGCTGACCGGCGGGTATCACGTCGCCTTCCTCGTCGGCGCTCTCTTCGCCGCTGCGGCGGCTGCGGTGGGCGCTGCATTGTTGCGTTCGCCGCAGCATGCGACGGGGCACGGGAGCGATCAGGCGAGCGGCGCCCTCGCGACCGAGAGCAACTAGAACACCAACAGAGAAAGGGGCACTTCATGTTCAAGGACAGCAAGGCGTTCTCCACCTTCTCGGCGGACGACATCCCCCGAGCGAAGCAGTTCTACGGCGAGACTCTCGGCCTGGACGTCGCCGACGAGATGGATGGGCTCGCGCTCCACCTCGCGGGTGGGGGCGAGGTGTTCGTCTATCCGAAGGAGGATCACGAGCCGGCGAGCTTCACCGTCCTCAATTTCCCGGTCGACGACATAGATCGGGCCGTCGACAAGCTCGCGGAAGCCGGGGTCGAGTTCGAGCGGTACGAGGGCATGGAGCTCGACGAGAAGGGGATCAACCGCGGCGAGGGCCCGACGATCGCCTGGTTCAAGGACCCGGCCGGGAACATCCTCTCCGTGCTCGTGGTCGCGGAGTCGTAGTCGGGCGGGCGAGACGGTTTCCCTCTGGCGAGGATGGGGGCGTGGAGCTCGGGATCTACACCTTTGCCGAGCTCACGCCCGATCCGCGTACCGGTCGCACGGTCTCACCCGCCGAGCGGCTCCTCGACCTGGTCGAGGAGATCGAGCTCGCCGACCAGGTCGGGCTCGACGTCTTCGGAGTCGGTGAGCACCATCGACCGGACTTCGCGGTCTCCGCCCCGGCGGTCGTGCTCGCCGCCGCCGCCGAGCGGACGAAGACGATCCGGCTGACGAGCGCGGTCAGCGTGCTCAGCTCGGACGATCCGATTCGTGTCTTCCAGCAGTTCGCCACGCTCGATCTGCTCTCCGGGGGCCGCGCCGAGATCATGGCCGGCCGCGGCTCGTTCATCGAGTCCTTTCCGCTCTTCGGGTACGACCTGGCCGACTACGACCGGCTCTTCGACGAGAAGCTCCGGCGCCTCCTCGAGCTTCGTCGCACCGTCGACGGCGTCTACCCGCGGCCCGTCCAGGAGCCGCTGCCGGTTTGGGTCGCGGTCGGCGGCACACCGGAGTCCGCAGAGCGCGCCGGCGCCCTCGGCCTGCCGATGGCGCTCGCGATCATCGGCGGGCAGCCCGTGCGGTTCGTACCGTTCGCGGACCTCCATCGACGTGCCGCCCGAGTAGCCGGACACGAGCCCCCGGCGCTCAGCATCAACTCGCACGGGTTTGTCGCCGAGACCTCGCAGGCGGCGGCCGATGCGTTCTTCGAGCCGCTCACGTCGATGATGAACCGGATCGGCCGCGAGCGCGGGTGGGCGCCGCTGACCAGGACCGACTACGACGCTTTGCGAGGCCGGC
>JACCRW010000226.1 GCA_013813345.1 Actinomycetota bacterium | reverse complement strand
AGATGCTGCTCGAAGAGACCGTGGGCGCTCTCGGGCGCCGTCGAGAAGAACGCGACACGACGACCGGAGACATCCGCCGCGGGTCGCGGTCGCAGCACGGTCGCGAGCACCACCGGGGCAAGCTCAGTCGCAGCGTCTCGCAGGTCCTCCCACCCCGTTCCAGCCTCGGCCATCGTCAGGACGACCAGATCCGAGGTGAAGTGGCGGTAGGCGTTCAGATAGCCGGTCACGACAACCGGATCCTGCTGCGCGTTGACGACGAGGATCCGTCGTCGCGTCTCGATCGGCGGCAGCGCGGCACCGCTGCCGTCGAAGAGCACGAGTTCCGGCTCGAGCTCGACGGCCATGCGGGCGCCCTCGTGCACGTTCGAGGCAAAGACCGCGCCCGCCAGCCCGCCGCCGCAGCGGCGGCAGCCGATCGTGGGCACACCGGCGAGCGCGGCGGTCTCGAGGTAGTCCGAGGCGGCGTGCCGACCGGAGCGCGAGAGCTCGAGCAGCGCCTCGACGTCCGGCGCGACCTCCATCAGCTCCGGCTCGGGCGGGCCGCCCCTTCCCATCGAGACGACGACGAGCCTACGGTCGCGCCCGAGCAACCGGGCTGCGTGCGCCGTGATTGCCGTCTTGCCGACGCGCTTGCCGGTGCCGACAATCCCGAGCGACGGCAGCGGAAAGGGCGCGAGCTCGGGCGGATCGAAGCGAAAGTCGGCGCCGACGTACGGAAGTCCTCGAGCGAGCACCCGACTCGCGAGCCGCATCCGTTCAGGCGGCCCGAGCACCGGCTCGTCGGAGAGATCGACCACGATCTCCGCGCCGTGGTCGTCGAGCGCTCGGTCGAGCTCGGGCGCGAGCGGCACGCCGTAGTCCGCGTCCTCGCGCAGCTTCTCCGTGCCGCCGAGCAGGTGCGCGGCAACGAAGTCATACGGCAGCTCCTCGAGCGCGGCGCGCACCACCGGCGCATAGTGCTCCCCGTCGATCAGGGCGAGCGCACGCTGCGTCACGAGCGGGAGGTCACCTCGTCCTCGATCCGGCCTGTGTACTTCTCGTACTCGAACGTGTCGAGCGAGAACTGGATGATCCGCTCCTGCCCGTGGAAGGGGTGCTTGCGCCAGACGGCGACGTGCGAGCCGGAGACCTCGACGACGTTGTAACAGGGCCTCGTGTTCCCGCGCAGGCGCAGCGACGAGACCGTGCCGGTGTTGACGACGAATAGGTTCTCGAGCCGCCAGGCGTACGGGACGTGCTTGTGCCCGGAGAGGACGAGGTGGACGCCGGCGCGCTGGAGCGTCTCGATCGTGTCGCCGGCGTCGTAGATCACGTTGCGCTCGCGGCCCGTCCCCGGCACCGGCAGCAGGTGGTGGTGGCAGACGAAGATGCGCAGGCGCGCCTCGGGCTGGAACTGCTCCTCGATCCAGCGGTAGCGGCCTCGGCCGATCTGGCCGTGGTCGAGGTCGGGCTCGGTCGAGTCGACGGCGACGACGGTCACGAACCCGACGCGCGTCACCGAGTTGCGGTCGCCGAAGAGCTCCTCGAAGTGCACGTAGCCGACGTTCCGCGAGTCGTGGTTGCCGGGGATCACGACGAGCGCCTCGCATTCGATCCGGTCGAGATAGCGCTTCGCCTCCTGGTACTCGTGCTTGAAGCCGAAGGTGGTCAGGTCGCCCGAGCAGACGACGAGGTCGGGCTTCAGGTCGTTGATCTCGCTGATCGCGCGCTCGAGCAGGCTCGGGACGAAGTACTGGCCTCCGCAGTGGAGATCCGAGAGATGCGCGAGGGTGAAGGTGCCTGCGGGAGCCTCGGCCATTCCGCAGAGCATACGAGGGGCGGCAGGCGAGGTCGTCCGGGAGGGTCGATACCCTCGAATCGTGTCCTGGCAGTTGCCCGCCTTCCAGGCGTATCGAGGAACGATCCCGCCGAGATTCCAGAACGAGGTCGAGCTCGAGTGCGCGAAGCTGCTCGACTTCTACGGGGTTCCGTGGGCCTACGAGCCGCGCACCTTCGTGCTCGCCCGCGACGAGGATGGCCGGGTCAGGAGCGCGTTCACCCCCGACTTCTATCTCCCGGAGCAGGATCTCTACGTCGAGATCACGGTGATGCGCCAGTCGCTCGTCACCCGCAAGAACCGCAAGCTCCGCGAGATCCGCGAGCTCTATCCGGACGTCAAGATCAAGCTTTTCTACCGGCGTGACATCGAGCGCCTCGCCCAGCGCTACCGGCTGAGGCTCGCCTCCTGAGCACGTCCAGCTCGCCGGTCGGGGAGGTGTACCTCTCCCGTGAGGAGATCGCCCGCCGGGTCGGAGAGCTCGGCGCGGAGCTCGCGAGCGCCTACGTCGGCCGAAACCCGCTGCTCGTGGCGCCGCTCAAGTCGAGCGTCGTCTTCCTCGCCGATCTCTCGCGCGCGCTCCCGATTCCCCATCAGGTGGACTTCCTGGAGCTCGCCGCCTACACAGGGGCCGGCAGCGGCTCCGGCGTCCGCCTCCTCAAGGATCTCGACGCCTGCGTCGTCGGCCGCCACGTTCTGATCGTCGAGGACGTCGTCGACACGGGGATGACGCTCAACTTCCTGGCTCGAACCCTGCTCCCCCGGCAGCCGGCGAGCCTCGCGGCGGTGACGCTCCTCGATCGCCCGTACCGCCGGCTCGTCGACGACGTGCCGCTCGAGCACGTCGGCTTCACCGTCCCGGACGAGCTCTTCGCCGGCTACGGATTGGGGCTCGAGGAGTGGTGGCGCGCTCTCCCCGATCTGCACTTCGTCACGGCCGAGGAGCTGCCGGCGTCACTCACCGGCGACGGCTTCCGGCGGCCGGAGCCCGGCGCAGCCGCAGCCTAGAAGGGCTACAGGTAGCCGAGCGGATCGACGGCCGAGCCGTTGATCCGGACCTCGAAGTGGATGTGCGGCCCCGTCGAATGGCCGGTGTTGCCCGAGTACGCGACCAGCTGGCCCTGCGCGACCGCCTGACCGACTCCGACCGCCACGCCTGTGTTGTGGCCGTACGCAGTCGACACGCCGTTTCCGTGGTCGACGACGACGAGGTTTCCGTAGCCGCCCAGCCAGCCGGCGACGATCACCGTTCCCGCCGCCGACGAGACGACCGGGGTTCCGCTGCCGACGGCGATGTCGATCCCTTCGTGCATCCTCCCCCAGCGCCAGCCGAACGAGCTCGTGAGCACCCCGTGGGCGGGCCAGATATAGCCGGAGGACGAGGCCGCCTGCGTCCGCACCGGCGAAGATGGCGAGGACGAGGGCGCCGAGGCAGCCGAGGCGGCCGCCGCCTGCGCGGCTCTGATCCTCGCCGACAGCTCTGCGCTCTGCGCGAGCAGGCCCTCGACCTCGTGCAGGAACTCCTCGCGTTGGCCGCGCGTCGAGGAGAGCGCCTCGCTCTTCTCCTGCCGAGCCGTCGCAAGCTGGCGCTGGCTCCACGCGAGCCGGTCGAGCGTCCTGCGCTGCTCGGCGGTTCGCACCGCGACGAGCCGGGTCGTCTCCGCGACCTGGCTGCGGGTGACCCGCGTCGAGTTCCGCGTCTCCCGAACCTCGATCTTTGCCGCCTCCACCTCGGTCGCGATCTTCTCGTCCTGGCTGCCGATGTCGTTCAGGAACTCGAGCTGATCGAGCATGTCTCCGAAGCTCGCCGCCTCGAGCACGACGGCCAGCGGCTCCGTTCGCTCCGAGGTGTAGATCTCGACGACCCGCCGGTTCAGCCGCTCGGTCGCCGCGATGTGCTGGCGCTGGAGAAAGACGAGCCGGCGCGTCTGGAGCCGGAAGAGCTCGTTCAGGTGGTCGAGCTTGCGCCGGTGCAGCGCGAGCACGCTTTCGAGCCCGTTCAGCTTCGCGGACGCTGCGTCGACGTCGCCCTGAAGGGCGCGGATCTCCCCGGTCACGACCTCGATCTGAGAGCTGAGTACCCCCTCGCGCTCGCGAGCCGTGTCGATCTTCCCCTGCAGCCGGTCGATCTTCGACTCCACGGCCTGCTTCCGCTCCCCGAGGCCGGGCTCGCCGGCCGCCGAAGTCGAAAGCAGCAGCGTGCACGCCAAGGCGAAGCCGATGAGGAGTGTTCTCGTCAACCGAGGAGAGTTTCGTCGGGGAGGCGGCCATCCCTGCCGGAACGGGCCAGCGACAGTCTAGCCTCGTTTTCGGCAGGATCGGACAGGCTGACGCGCGCGCCGGCGGACGCGGGCCCGGCTCTGACCTTAGATCTGAGCGGGCTCGGTGCCAGGAACCGGAGTCGGTTGAGGCGGGTCGAGCTCCCCTGGCGGCGGATACGGATCGGGTAGGTCGGGGCCCGGAGTGGGATCGAGCTCGCCCGGGGGCGGAACCGGCTCGGGAAACTCGGGCGTCTGGGGCGGCGTGGGATCGATGGGTTCCATGGCGGCAGCCTATACGCGTCGCCGCAAGTCGACGCGCGACGCGGTGGTCTCGCGCGACCTCGGCTCGAGGGCGCGTAGCGCTCCCGCGGCCTCGCGACGCAACGGGCCGACGAGGCTCCGGTAGTCGTCGTCCGAGACCTTGCCGGTGCGATGATCGAACTCGAGCTCCTTGAGGGTGCCGAGCGCCCGGTCGCGTACCTCCGAGAGCTCGAGCTGGCGCTGCTCGAGCTCTCCAAGACTGTCGAGCCGATCGTTCGCCGGCTCGGGGTCGCGCAGATACGGCAGCGCGACGAGGATCACGCAGCCGATCGCGAGCAGCGCCCCCAACACAAGAGCGAGGGTCACCGTCTGGCCGGAATCCCCGCGGCGGCGTACCTGGTCGCGAGCCGCCGTTGCTCGCGCGCGTCCGGCCAGAGGACGATCAACGAGCCGAGCAGGAAGACGAGCCCGGCGAGCCAGATCAGGTTCACGAGCGGCTTCACGAAGACGCGGAAGTAGGCGGTGCCGTCGGGGTTCAGCTCCGCGATCACGAAGAGATCCTCGCCGGTGACGAGATCGCTGCGGATCCCGACCTCGGTCGAGACCTGGCGCTCGGCCGTGTAGCCGTTCTTACCCGCCTCAACGGTTCCGAGATCGTCGCCGTTGCGGCTGACATCGAGCACCGCGCGGAGCTCGGTCGCGTTCGCCCCCGCCCGCTCCTCGAGCGAGCGGTAGGTCAGCCGGTAGTCGCCGGCGGCGATCGTCTGGCCCTGGGCGAGCCTCGCTTCGTCGACCGTGTCGTAGGCGCTCGAGCCGGCGATCCCGATCGCGAGCAGGACGATCGCGGCGTGGACGACATAGCCGCCATAGCGGCGCCGGTTGCGTGCGATGAGGTCAGAGAACGCGCGCGGCCACGAGCCGCCAGCGAGCGCGCGGCGGGCGCGCGTTCCTCGCACGAACTCGAGCGCGATCGTGCCGAGCACGAACGCGGAGAAGCTGTAGGCGATCAGGCCCGGGATCGACGAGCCGGCGCCGAGCGCGAGCAAGACGAGACCGGTGCCGAGCGCGACCCCGAGCGGCCAGGTGAACGTGAGCAGGAGGCTCCGTACCGAGGCGCGGCGCCAGGCGACGAGCGGTCCGATCCCCATCAGCAGGAGCAGAGGCAGCCCGAAGACCCGGAGGAAGAAGTCGTAGTAGGGCCTACCGACGGTGACCGATTCGCCGCGCACGGCCTCCGAGAGGATCGGGTAGACGACACCCCAGAGGATCGTCAGCGTCAGCGCCACGAGCAGGAGGTTGTTGTAGAGGAACGTCGCCTCGCGCGAGACGAGCGACTCGAGCTTCGTCCGCGCGCGCAGGAGCGGCAGCCGCGCCAAGACGAGCGCCAGCGACCCGAGCACGACGAGGCAGATGAAGCCGAGGAACCACGGCCCGATTGAGCTCTGGGTGAAGGAGTGGATCGAGCTGACGATTCCCGAGCGCGTCAGGAAGGTGCCGAAGAGCGAGAGGCTGAACGCGAAGATCACGAGCAGCACGTTCCAAACCTTCAGCATCCCGCGCTTCTCCTGGATCATCACTGAGTGGAGGAACGCGGTGGCGGCGAGCCAGGGCATCAGGGCCGCGTTCTCGACCGGATCCCAGGCGTAGTAACCGCCCCAGCCGACCTCCTCGTAGGCCCAGTGCGCGCCGAGGAGCTGCCCGATCCCGAGCGCCGTCCAGGCGACGAGCGTCCAGC
>JACCRW010000192.1 GCA_013813345.1 Actinomycetota bacterium | reverse complement strand
GCGAGCACGAGGACGTCGCAGGGCAGCTCGAGCAGCTCCTCGTTCGTGATTCGGCGGCCGCTCTCCCAGGCCTCGAGCGAGCCGTTTGCCTTCGCAAAGTCCAGCATCGCGTCGATCTCGAGCCCCGCCTCGTCGAGGATGCCGCCGGAGACGTCCGAGACGGCAATCACCGTTGCGCCGCGCGCGACGAGCTCGTGCGCCGCGATCCCGCCGACGTTGCCGAAGCCCTGGACGACGCAACGTTGCTCGGCGAGGTTCCAGCCGAGCCGCTCGCAGGCGCGGGCGATCACCATCACGACGCCGGCCCCCGTCGCCTCGTGCCGGAAGACGGAGCCGCCGATCGAGATCGGCTTGCCCGTGACGATCTCCGGGACCGCGTGGCCGATCTGCATCGAATAGGTGTCCATCATCCAGGCCATCGTCTGCTCGTTCGTCGCCATATCGGGTGCGGGGATGTCCTCCTGCGGCCCGATCACCGGCAATAGCTCCGACGTGAAGCGGCGAGTCAGCCGCTCGAGCTCCGCCTGCGACATCTGGCGCGGATTGCAGCGGACGCCGCCCTTCGCGCCGCCGTAGGGAAGCTTCAGGAGGGCGCACTTCCACGTCATCCACACCGCAAGGGCCGCGCACTCGCCGAGCGTCACCTCGGTGTCGTAGCGGATGCCGCCCTTCGTCGGGCCGAGGACACTCGAGTGCTGGACGCGATAGCCGGCGAAGACGACGCGGCGCTCGTCGTCGAGCCGAACGGGGACGGAGAGCATGACCGCCCGCTCCGGATAGCGCAGTCGCTCGGCCACTCCCTCGGAAATATCTGCGAAGGGAACCGCCTGCTCGTACTGGGCGATCGCCGTCTGAAAGAGCGGGGTGTCCCACTCGAGGTGCGTGAGAGCCGCGGTTTCCTCGATCTGGGCCATCGCGCGAGAGTGTATTGAGCCGGTGACCCGCAGCGGCTGCCTCGAACCACCTGCGGAGTGGCGGGCAAGAGAGGGCCGCCGACGAGGCCGGCCCCCGATGCTTCGGCGGCTAGCTCGGGTTCTCGGAGTCCACGGCGACCTCGTACATCTGCACCGACGTGCGCTTCCCCCCACCGGGTGGCGGGGTGGCGTTGTCCAGCAGCTCGTCGACCTTGCGGAGATCGTCCTCGGTCTCGCAGAAGAACAGGCCGGCGCCCCTTCCTCCGTCGCGATCGACGAGCATCATCGACCGCGTGACGAGCTGCCTCATCTCGGCGTTCTCGCCGCTCTGCATCCGCCTCCGCACCTCAGCGATCCGATCGTCCCACTCGTTGGCGGGCGCCTCGAACTGCGCGATCCGAACGTACATCCGATCCTCCTCGGGTAGGGATGCCGCAACTCTACGACGCTCGTTCGTCTGCGGTAGAGCCGGATCTGCTTCGACCCGATGCCGGGGGAGGGACTCGAACCCTCATGGCCCGAAGGCCACCCGATTTTAAGTCGGGCGCGTCTGACCGGTTCCGCCACCCCGGCGTCTGCGGCCAGTCTAGAAGCCCCTATCCCCCGCCCGGCACGAGGTCCTCGACCGGGAACCGCTCCGGCCCCTTGCCGCGGTGCTCGTCGACGAAGGTCGAGAATGCCGTCTCGTCGAACTCGGTGCACTCGGCGAGGTAGCCACGGCCACGGTCGGGCTCGTCGCCGGGCCTCGGCTCGGGAGCAGTCCAAGCCGTCAGCGCGATCTTCTCTCCGAGCCGCGCGAGCGGCGCGACGATCAATCCGTTCGGATCGTCCTCGTAGAAGGATCGAATCGCCTCGATCTCGGCCTCGGGGACGTCGTCGCCGTAGTGGATGATCACGGCGCCGTGCTCGAGGTTGTGCGTGGACTGGACGAGCGGCACCGGCTCGTCGTAGGAGCCTAAGACGGCGGTTTGACCGAAGTGCGGGCCGCTCGTCGGGGGGAACGAGTTCCACTTCGGCTTGGCCTCGAGGGTCGGCACATCGGAGTGATCCGGCTCGTTCGCCTGTGCCGGGAAGCTTCGGAGGGTGCAGCCGGCGTCCGCGAGGAGCGCCGTCTCGCTCTTGCCGCCACCCCCACCTATGAGGAGGGCTGCAAGCACGACGACGAGCGCGGCGAAGATCGACGCGGCAACGATGTAGAGCAGGCGCTTCCGCCGCTCCGCGTCGGCGGCCGTGGCCGGCGTGCTGCGACGCTGAGGCGCCTGGACAGGTCGTTTCGGCGGGTTCGGAACGCGGTCTTTGCGGGCCATAGCCGCGGCGACTCTAGCAGCGTGACCTGTCCGTCCGACCCGATCTCTACCGTTCGTCGGCCCAATGATCACTCTCACCCTCATCCTCGGTCTCGCGCTCGGCCTGGCGCTCGGCGGAAGCTGCGCCTGGGTCGTGATGCGCAGCCGGACGGCCCAGCTCGCTGCCGAACTTCGGCTCGAACGGCGATCCGGCGAAGAGCGGGAAGCGGTGGTCGCGGAGGCACGGGATGCGTTCCGGTCGCTTTCGTCGGAGACGCTCCAGCAGACGACGACCTCCTTCCTCGAGGTCGCAAAGAGCCAGATCCATGGCTATGTCGCGCCGCTAAAGGAGTCGCTCGAGAAGATGGACGGACAGATGCGCGGGATGGAGAAGGAGCGCCAGGCGGCCTACGGCGCCGTGACCCAACAGCTGACGACGCTCGGCGGCACACAGGAGCGGCTACGACTCGAAACCGGCAACCTCGTCAAGGCGCTCCGCACTCCACACGTCCGCGGGCGATGGGGCGAGGTGCAGCTCCGCAACGTGGTCGAGGCGGCCGGAATGCTGCCGCACTGCGACTTCGAGGAGCAGTCGTCCGTGCGGGACGGTGACGGCGCTCTGCTCCGTCCCGACCTGGTCGTGCGGCTCCCCGGCGGCAAGCAGGTCGTGATCGATGCCAAGGCGCCTCTCGCGGCGTACCTCGACGCCTGCGAATGCGAGGACGACGATCTTCGGGTCGAGCATCTCGCCGGACACGCCCGCCAGGTGCGCGACCATGTCGGCAGGCTCGCCCAGAAGGCCTACTGGCGGCAGTTCTCGCCCTCACCCGACTTCGTGATCATGTTCGTCCCCGACGAGACCTTCATCCGGGCGGCGCAGGAACAGGACTCGGCGCTCTCCGAGGACGGCTGGCGCAGCGGCGTCATCCTCGCCTCGCCCTCGACGCTCTTCACGCTCCTGCGAACCGTCGCGGCCACGTGGCAGCAGGAGACCGTGGCGCAGAGCGCCCGCGAGGTGCACGAGCTCGGACGGGAGCTGTACGGCCGGATCTCGACGATGGCGAAGCACCTCGGCGATGCCGGCAAAGCACTCGACAGCGCCGTCGGGCACTACAACTCGGCGATCGGCTCGCTCGAGACGCGCGTGCTCGTCCAAGCCCGTCGGTTCGAGCAGCACGGGATCGAAGGCGAGCTGAAGCCGTTGCAGCCGCTCGAGCGGCAGACCCGCTCGCTGCAGGCGCCCGAGCTCGTCGGCGATCGCGAGTCCGCGCTCCGCGCGATCGACGCTGCCTAGTACCTCAGGATCGCGCCGATCCCCCCGACCGGGTCGAGGTCGCGGCGGTGCTCGACCGCGTGCACCTCCCCGCCGTGGGCGAGGGTCAGCCGGACGGCGAGGTCGAGCCCGTCGTCGCGGAACTCCATCGTCGTCCCGTCGAGTGGGCACGTCCCCGCGCCGGCCGACGCTCGACCGCAAGCGGGGCACCGAAACGCGTCGCTGTGCGTGCCCTGCTGGTAGAGCAGCGTCTCGATCCGGCCGTCGGAAGCGGCCCCTAACGTGTCTTCCCAGCCCGAGACGCCGCGCGCGTTCCGTCCCGTCTCCTCGCGCCAGCGCTCCACGAGCTCGCCCTGGCGCTCGGCTCGCCACCGCTCGAGCAGAGGCTCCGCCGCCTCCCGCAGGTCGGCCGGCCCGGCATGCTGCTCGACTGCCACCCAGCCGACGACCGCGTCGGCGACCTCTGTGTGGAGGGTGGTCGCGAACTCGGGGCGCACATCCTCCGTGCAGGCGACGACGATCCGCGGCCGCTCGAGGCGTCGGAACGCGCGGTCGAGCTCGGCGGCGACTGTCTTGTAGTGCTCGTGCGCCACGTTCTCGATGTGGCGCTGGAAGCGAGCCTGCGACCAGCCTCCCTGGTCGTGGCGGCTCGGCGCCTCCTCGGTGCGGTCGACGATCTCCTCGAGCCTGCCGTCCCGCAGCTCGAGGACCCGTCCCTGCTCGCGGTTGACGACGGCGACGAGGGCGCCGTTCCCGCGTCCGAGGAGGGGGACGAGCGGAGCAAGGAGGAAATCGTCGGCCACGCGGGCCGCGTCCGGCACCGAGGACGACAGCGGCAGCACCCGCCACACGTTGTCCAGTCCGGCCGCGAACACCGCGAAACCGTGGGCGCCGTCCCGCTCGAGCTCCTCGGCGAAGAAGCGATGAAGCCGTTCGAAATCGGCTTTCAGCCCCTCACGCACCTCGTGGGCGAGATCGCCCCGGGTCGCGCCGTGCGACTTCGCGGCACGGTCGAGCAACGATTCGACCCGCACCGCCGTGTCGCCGGCGGTCGGGCTCACACTCGGGTGCAGATCGAGATACAGGCTGATCGCGCACCCGTTCTCCGCTCGGAACGTCGCCAGATCTCGGAGGCTCTCGAGGCTCACTGTCGTCATCTCGACCTTTCTTCCGCGCCCGGCCGGATCTTAAGCAACCGTAACGATCGCTGCCACGACCGGCGCGCCCCGGAACACCCGACGCCTCCGATTCGTTCTCTATGGTGAGGGTCGCACAGGCGGCCAGAGGAGGAAGTAGCTCGTGAGCGACGTTCGTGACGTGATCATCATCGGCGGCGGTCCCGCCGGTTATACAGCCGCGCTCTACGCGGCCCGCGCGAACCTGAAGCCGCTCGTGATCGAGGGGTTCCAATGGGGCGGACAGCTGATGATCACGAGCGAGGTCGAGAACTATCCGGGCTACCCGGAAGGCGTCATGGGGCCGGCGATGATGACCCAGTTCCGCGAGCAGGCCGAGCGCTTCGGGACCGAATTCGTTACCGACGACGTGACCAGGGTCGATCTCTCCGAGCGCCCGTTCGGTGTGTTCGTCGGCGAAGAGGAGTACCGCTCGGAGACGGTGATCGTCGCGACGGGAGCAACAGCGCGGCAGATCGGGCTCGAATCCGAGCGTGCGCTGCACGGACGCGGCGTCACATACTGCGCCACCTGCGACGGAGCCTTCTACCGCGATCGCGAGGTCGTCGTGGTCGGCGGCGGCGACTCCGCGATGGAGGAGGCGCTGTTCCTGACGAAGTTTGCCTCGAAGGTGACGATCGTCCATCGGCGCGAGGATTTCCGCGCCTCGCAGATCATGGTCGACCGGGCCAAGGCGCATGAGAAGATCGAGATCCTGACCCCGTATGTCGTCGACGAGGTGCTGGGGGTCGAGTCGGGCAAGCTCTCCGGGGTGCGGTTGAGCCATGTCGAGACGGGCGAGCAGCTCGACTACACGACCGACGGGCTCTTCGTCGCGATCGGGCACGATCCGACGACCAAGCTGTTCGTCGACCAGCTCGACCACGACGACGCGGGCTACCTGCTCACGAGAGGCAAGACGACCGAGACAAACGTCCCCGGTGTCTTCGCGGCCGGCGATGTTCAGGATCACGTCTACCGCCAGGCCGTCACGGCGGCCGGCTCCGGATGTGCCGCGGCTCTCGACGCCGAGCGGTTCCTCGCCGACGCCCACGGGCATCTCGAGGCGGCCCTAACGGCGCCGCGCGAGCAGACCCGACCAGCCTGACCTCCAGCCGCCGGCTCCGGCCGACTCGGTCGCTAACGTCGACCTCGTGGCCCGCGGTGTGCGCTGGATCGATCTCCTCGACCCGGCGCGGGACGAGCTCGTCGCGGAGTCGCCGGTCGACCTCCACTGGAGCGCGCTCGAGCAGCTACTCGCTCCGCCGCCGCAGCGGGCGACAGCCCGGCCGACGTTCGAGGGCCACGGCGACTACGTCTTCGGCGTCCTGCTCGTTCCCGTCGCAGTGCCCATGGAGGATCGGGTCTTCTATCAGGAGGTCGACTTCGTGCTCACCCCCGAGGTCGCACTCACCGTCCGCAAGACACCCTCGGGCGAGGAGCCCTTCTCGATCGACGAGGTGCAGGAGGCCTGCGACGCCCACGGCTCCCCGTCCACCGGGCTCGTCCTCTACTACCTCGTGGACGACGTGGCGGAGCGCTACCTGCGCCTGCTGGACACGGTCAACGACGAGATCGACGAGCTCGAGGCGGGAATCGAGACCTGGCCGAACGAGCAGATCAGGCGCCGCCTCTCCGACCTCCGCGAGGATGTCCTCCAGATTCGGCGGACGCTCGGACCGACGCGAGACGCCGTTCGGCGAATCGTTGACGGCCGGATCGACGTCGGCGAGGACGAGCTCTTCGACCGGACACTCGAGCTCAGCTTCTCCGATGCCTACGACAAGCTGCTGCACGCTGCCGAGTCGCTCGACGTTGCCCGGGATCTGATCTCGAGCGCACGCGACTACCACCAGTCGAAGATCGCGCAAGATCAGAACGAGGTCGTGAAGAAGCTGGCGGTGATCGCCTCCCTGCTCCTCGTCCCCACCTTCATCGTCGGCGTCTACGGCCAGAACTTCGCTCACATGCCGGAGCTCCAGTGGCGGCTCGGCTACGCTTTTTCGTGGGCGATCATCGTCGTGACGACGATCGGGCAGCTCGCGTTCTTCCGCTGGAAGCGCTGGATCTAG
>JACCRW010000144.1 GCA_013813345.1 Actinomycetota bacterium | reverse complement strand
GCGCGGCGCGCGATCCGGACGCGCGTGCCGGGCGCAATCTCGACCTCGAGCTCGTCCTCCTCTCCGATCGCCCGAACGTGCCCGTAGAGACCGCCTGCGGTGAGGATCTCGTCCCCGACCTCGACCGAGGCGAGGAGCTCCTGCTGCGCGCGCTTGCGTCTGGCCTGCGGCCTGATCAGGAGCAGCCAGAGCAGGGCGAACATGGCGACGAGAATGACTAGCTGTCCCAAGGATCCTCCTGAGGCCTGGCGGCGAGCCGCGAGAGTCGCTCCGCCGTGTAGGCCCGGAGCTCGCCCCGCTCGATCGCCGCCCGCGCGCCCGCGGTCAGTTCGAGCAAGAAGTGAAGATTATGCAGGCTGAGGAGGCGCAGCCCGAGCAGCTCCTCCTGGTTGATCAGGTGGCGGATGTAGGCGCGCGAGAAGCGGGCGCAGGCGGGACAGCCGCAGCCCTCCTCGAGGGGTCTGGGATCGCGGGCGAAGCGGGCGTTCTTGAGGTTGAGCCTGCCGCTGCCGGTGAGCGCCGAGCCGGTACGCGCAGTCCGCGTGGGCAGGACGCAATCGAAGAGATCGATTCCGGCCCCGATCACGCGCAGGATCCCCTCCGCGTCGCCGATTCCCATGAAGTAGCGCGGACGCTCGGGCGGGAGCAGCGGCGCCGCCCAGGTCGTGGCGGCGAACATCTCCTCGCGGCTCTCCCCCACGGCGAGCCCACCGAGCGCGTAGCCGTCGAAGTCGAGAGCCACGAGCTCCTCGATCGAGCGGCGCCGTAGCTCCTCGTCCGCAGCGCCCTGGGTGATCCCGAAGACGAGCTGGCCGTCCGCACGGTCAGTCTGGCGCTGACGCGCCGCCCAGAGGCTCGTCCGCCGGACCACCTCCTCGAGCTCGGCACGTGTCACGCCGGCGGGCGGGCAGACGTCGAGGCACATCGCGATGTCCGAGCCGAGATTCCGCTGAATCTGCGCGGCAAGCTCGGGCGTAAACCGCTCGGGGGCGCCGTCGTAGACCGAGCGGAAGGTGACCCCGTCGTCGTCGACGGCCAGCAACGTGTCGCGGAGGGAAAAGACCTGGAAGCCGCCGGAGTCGGTCAGGATCGGCCCGTCCCAGCCCGAGAATGCGTGCAGGCTGCCGAGCTCCGCGATCAGCTCGTCGCCGGGCCGGAAGTGGAGGTGGTAGGTGTTGCCGAGGATTATCTGCGAGCCGACCGCGCGCAGCTCATCCGGGTCGAGGCTCTTGACTGTCCCTTTCGTCCCGACGGGCATGAATGCCGGCGTGCGGACGTCGCCGTGCCCGGTGCGGAGGATCCCGGCTCGGGCCGCGCCGTCGGTCGCCGTGACCGTGAAGTGGCTCAAAGCTCCCAGCGGTACGCGAACGGGTCGTCCGGGACGACCCAGCCCATCGCGCCGACGTCCGCCCGATCAGCCCGGCGAGCGAATTGCTCGAGCAGCTCGCCGCCACGTCCGCCGACGAGCGCGGCGGCACGCGCGACCGCCTCTTCGACGTCGACACCGAGCCTCGTGGCAGCGTCGAACGGAAGCGGCATGTTGATCAGGCCGTCGCGAACGTCGCCGAGCTCCTCTGCCCGAGCCACCTGCCGACCGGCATCGCCGAATGCCTGCTCGACGAGCTCCGGCGAACACTCGCGTACCGCTAGCGCGCAGAGCTTGCTCAGTGTGGTCGCGTGCTCGCTCACAGGATCAGCATCGCATCGCCGAAGGAGTAGAAACGGTAGCGCTGGGCGATCGCGAGCTCGTAGAGCCTGCGTGTCTCCGCGGTGCCCGCGAAAGCCATCACGAGCGCCAGGAGCGACGAGCGGGGCAGATGGAAGTTCGTCAGGAGCGCGTCGACGCGCCGGAACTCGAAGCCGGGCGTGACGAACAGCTTCGTGCGGCCGCGTAGCTCAGTGGTACGTGCGACCGTCTCGAGGACGCGAACGCTCGTCGTCCCGACCGCGAGGACGCGCTTCGCGGCGGCGATCCGCTCCCACGCTTCCGGTCGGACCTCGTAGCGCTCGCCGTGGAGCTCGTGCTCCTCGACGGTGTCGGTGGTGAGCGGCCGAAAGGTGTCGAGGCCGACGTGGAGGGTCACGCGCTCGACATCCAGTTCGCCGAGCAGCTCCGGTGTGAAATGAAGGCCGGCCGTCGGCGCCGCCGCCGAACCCGCCTCGTCCGCGTAGACCGTCTGGTAGCGGAGCGGATCGGCGAGCGGCTCGGTGATGTAGGGCGGCAGCGGCGTCTCTCCAGCGGGCTGACCGTCGAGCCGCAGCCGCCAGCGTCCGTCGCCGAGCGACTCCAGCAGCTCGACGGGTCCGAGCCGATCGCCGGCTCGGAGCTTCCGCG
>JACCRW010000114.1 GCA_013813345.1 Actinomycetota bacterium | reverse complement strand
GCGGTCGAGCCGGAGCGGTCGGCTGCCGTTCACAGCGGGCTCGCGGCCGGCCGCTCGGTCCCGGTCAAGCCGGATTCGATCGCGGACGGGGTCTCGGCGCCCTTCGCCGGCGAGAACGCGCTCACGATCCTGCGCGCTTACGAGGTCGAGAGCGTGCTGGTCTCGGAAGCGGAGATCGAAACCGCGTTTCGCTTCCTCTACGCGCGGGCGAAGCTCGCCTGCGAGCTCGCCGCGGCGCTCGGCGTAGCGGCGATCCTGGCCGGCAAGGTGGACGGCTCCAGGGTCGCCTGCGTTGTCTCGGGAGGAAACGTAGTGGCCGAAACGGCCTCTGCTATCCTGGCTCCGCGATGAAGACCGGCATCCATCCCGAGTACGTCCTGACGCACGTCCGCTGCTCCTGCGGCGCGGAGTTCGAGACCCGCTCGACGAAGCCCGAGCTGCACGTCGAGATCTGCTCGGCCTGCCATCCGTTCTACACGGGCAAGCAGAAACTGATGGATCAGGGCGGTCGGGTCGAGCGTTTCCAGCGTCGGCTCGAGAAGGCCGGCGGCGCGCGCCGCGGCTAAGCATAGTGCTCCCTCAGGCAACGCCCTCCACGCACCCGGCGCGCGATGAGCGGCGCCATGCGTCGTCCTCAGTCGCGCCGATAGTCATCACTATCGGCGCTCCCTGCGTCCTAGCCTGGCTTGCTCCTCGCGCGCCAGGCACGCGGCAGCGTCACCTGAGGGGGCACTAGCCTTGGCAAACAACATCGGAGGGCAGGCCGTCCTCGAGGGCGTGATGATGCGCAGCCCGTCGATCTGGGCCGTCGCCGTCCGCAAGCCGAACGGCCAGATCGCCGAGGTCGTGACGGACATCCGCTCGCCGATGGCGCGCAATCGGATCTTCCGGCTGCCCGTGATCCGCGGCGTCGTCGCGCTCGGCGAGTCGCTCGCGATCGGCTTTCGGGCGCTCGCGATCTCCGCCAACTACGCGGCGCAGGACGCGAACGCCGAGGAGTCGGACGAGGTCCAAACCGAGATCACGCGCGGCCAGATCGTCTTCTCCTTCGCGATCGCGATCGGCTTCGCGCTGATGCTCTTCAAGGTGACGCCGGCCCTGATCACGAGCTGGCTCCCGATCGACACGACCGGCGCGTTCGTCGTCGTCGAGGGCGTGATTCGCGTCTGCATCTTCCTGCTCTACCTGACCCTGATCTCGCTGCTGCCCGACCTCCGGCGGGTCTTCCAGTACCACGCCGCCGAGCACAAGGCGATCAACGCCTACGAGGCCGGCGAGGAGCTCACGCCCGAGCGCGTGCAGAAGTTCAGCCTGATCCACCCGCGTTGCGGAACCGCGTTTTTGCTCTGGGTGATGGTGATCGGGATCTTCGTCTTCGCGTTCGTCGGCCAGCCCGATTGGTACTACCTGATCCTGAGCCGGATCCTGCTCCTGCCCGTGATCGCGGGAATCGCGTACGAACTGATTCGGTTCGCCGGCAAGCACCAGGGCAATCGGATCCTGATGACGCTCCTTGCACCTGGGATGTGGCTGCAACGGCTGACGACGCGCCAGCCCTCGCTCGATCAGATCGAGGTCTCGATTCGGGCGCTCCAGGAGGTGCTGACTCGCGAGGGCCGGCTCTCGACCGAGGAGCGCCGGGTTGAGGTCATGGCGTGACCGCGACGCGCTGATGCCGCGCATCGCACGCAGCGCGCAGGTTGCGTGGGAGGGGAATCTCGCGCGAGGGTCCGGTCACGTCTCAGCCGACACCGGGGCGTTCGCGGAGCTGCCAATCTCGCTTCCGTCTCGAATCGGCAACCCCGACGGGAAGACGAGCCCCGAGGAGCTGCTCGCGGCAGCTCACGCCGGTTGTCTCGCCATCTCGGTCGCTGGTGAGCTGACAAAGGCTGAAAAGCCGCCCGAGGTGCTCGCGCTCACGGCGCGGGTGATCGTGGACGAGGTCGAGGGCAAGGGCCACCAGGTCGTCGCCTCCGAGGTCGACGTCAGTGGTCGGGTGCCTGGGATCGACGCCGCGGAGTTCGCCCGGATCGTGGCCGTTGCCGACGCGGGGTGCACCTTCTCGACGCTCATCCGGGCGAGCGCAGCGGTTACGGTGCGCGCTCGTCTGGAGACCTGACCGAGGGGGAGAGATGGCCGAGCGGCGCGCGGACGTGACCTGGACCGGCGACCTGATGAGCGGGTCGGGGACGATCGACAGCGTCGGCTCGGGCGCGTTTGGGCCGCTCGACGTCAGCTGGCCCGCGCGAACGGAGGATGCGTCGGGCGGGAAGACGAGCCCGGAGGAGCTGATCGCCACGGCGCATGCGTCGTGCTTCTCAATGTCGCTCGCACACGCGCTGGCCCAGGCAGGCACCCCGCCCGAGCGTCTGTCGAGCTCGGCCGCGGTGACGTTCGTCCCCGGCAGCGGGATCACGAAGATTGCGCTGACGGTACGCGGAAGCGTGCCCGACCTCGACGCCGACGGCTTTCGCGCGGCGGCCGAGGACGCGAAGGCGAACTGCCCGGTCTCGCAGGCGCTCGCAGGCATCAACGAGATCACGCTCGACGCGCAGCTCGACGACTAGTCCGTCCGCGAGGAGCCGGCGCTTGTGTTTTTCAACCACAAGCGCCGGGCGGGTCTAGCGGCTCCGGTGTCAGATCGGCTTCAGACGGTTTCGGGGCAAGTGTCCGCGGACGAACGAAGAGCTTGTGTTGTTCCAACACAAGCTCTCACCGACGGGCGAGGTTCTCGCGGACGACATCGCGGCGACCGGCGAGCGCGTCGGGGAGCCCGTGTCGGAGTGCGTTCGACCGGGGCTCGGGGATCAGGTCCGGCGGGAGCCAGCGGAGCTCCGAAAGCTCGCCGCCCGGCTGGAGCTCCGGCTCATCGGCGACGACGCGCCCACGGAAGAGATGGACGAGAAAGCCGTTGTCGAGCCCGTAGCTGCCGATGAGATGGTCGAGCTCGATCTCTACACCGGTCTCCTCACGCCCCTCGCGAACGGCGGCCTCTGCTGCGGTCTCGCCCGCCTCGATCGCTCCGCCCGGGAACGACCAGCGCCGGCGCCCGTAGTTCTCTCGCACGACGAGGAGGCGGCCGCCGTCGTCGAAGATCGCGACACAGGCGCCGCTGAGGGCGAGGATATACCGCCACTCGTGGCTCGCGTCCGGATCGTCACTGACTCGCTCGCCGTCGCGGTAGGCGCCGAAACGCTCGTACAGCCGGTGCCCGTCGGTCAGGATCTTGTCGGTCCAGATCTCGAGTCTGGCGAAGCCGCGCTCGCGAGCGTCCTCGATCACCGCACGGAGCAACGCACCGCCGACGCCCTTCCCGCGTCCCGACGACAGCAGGTAGAGCCGTTCGAGCGATCCGCGCCGACTCAAACCCGCCGTGCCGACGATCGTTCCGTCCAGCTCGGCTACGAAGAAGGAGAGATAGCTTGCCGCAACGTCCTCGAGGTCGGCGTGGTGGCCGCCCGCATCCCAGGTGAAGCCGTACTCGGCGTAGACCGCCCGCACGACTGCCGCCGCGGCCCTCGAATCGGCTGCCGTTGCGCGACGGACGCTCACAGCACCGGCCTGAGCAGGCCGCGCCCGGCGAAGCCGACCGTGCGGTCGAGCGTGACGAGGAAGCGCGCGCCGACGAACGGGATCCCGTCGAGGGCCCAGAGCGTCTCGGCGTTCGCCCACGCCGCGCGCCGCGCCGCCCGGACGTTCCACATCGCGAGCACATCGTCGAGCCGGCCGAGCGCTTCGTCCGCGACGCCGACCAGGCCGCTGGAGAACTCGGACTTCACCCGCTTCTCCGTCTCGGCGAGCAGCGTGTCGATCCGGCCGAAGTCGGCGTGCTGCGGACACCCGCGCCGCGGCACGACGCGGCGCGAGCGGCAGGTCGAGACGAGCGCGAGCGGCAGGTCGCGGTTGATGTGGGCGTTCATCCCGGCGAGCGCGAACTGGATCGGGAGGACGCCCTTCCGAGCCCGCGCCTCGAAGAGCGCCTGCCACGCGCGGGGCACGCGGCCGCGGCCGCGCACGTGATTGGAGAGCGCCGTGAGATAGAGGTTCGCGAAGACGACGTCGAGCCACCGGACGAAGGGAGCGTCCGCGAACGCACCCGGTCGCGCGGCCTCTCCGACGGCCTCGGTCACCGCGAGATAGAGCCGGTTGAAGCACGCGATGCCGTCCTCTCTCGGCAGGACGGCGTCGAGAGCCTGCATCCGCTCCACGACGTCCGCGATCCGGGCCGCAGCCGGCGCGCGCAGCACCTGTTCGAGGGTCATTGCTCCACTACCCTACGGCCGTGGCCGCCATCGACCAGCTGATCGACGAGCTCGAGCGCTCCTACGACGAGGTGCGCAGCCGCATGTCCGATCCCTCGGTCTATAACGACCACAAGGAGGCGGCGGAGGTCGGTCGCAGGCTGAAGGAGCTCGAGGCGCCGCACAGGCTCGCACAGGAGTGGCGCCAGGCGAGCGCCGACCTCGCGGCCGCGAGGGGCGACGCTGAGCTAGCGTCGCTCGCCGACGATCTGGTGGCGGATGTCGCGCGGCTCGAGGAGGAGCTGAAGCTCGCACTCGTCGAGACCGACCCGGCCGACGCGAAGGATGTGATCCTCGAGGTGCGCTCCGGCGTTGGGGGTGACGAGGCGGCGATCTGGGCGGGCGACGTCTTCCGGATGCTGACGCGCTACGCCGAGCGGCGCGGCTTCAAGACCGAGCTCCTCTCCGCGAACGAGAGCGAGACGGGCGGCTTCAAGGAGGTCGTCTTCGCGGTCAAGGGCGACGGCGCCTATTCCGTCTTCAAGTACGAGGGCGGCACGCATCGGGTCCAGCGCGTCCCGGAAACCGAGAGCCAGGGCCGGATCCACACCTCGACCGCGACGGTCGCGGTCATGCCCGAGGTCGAGGAGATCGACGTCGAGCTCGACGAGAACGACCTCAAGATCGACGTCTACCGCTCCACCGGCCCAGGCGGTCAGAGCGTCAACACGACCGACTCGGCGGTCCGGATCACCCACGTGCCGACGGGGATCGTCGTCGCGATGCAGGACGAGAAGTCGCAGCTCCAGAACAAGGTCAAGGCGCTGCGCGTCCTGCGCGCCCGCATCTACGAGGCCGAGCGCGACCGCCAGCAAGCCGAGCTCTCCGCAGCCCGCAAGTCGCAGATCGGCTCGGGCGAGCGCGCCGAGAAGATCCGCACCTACAACTATCCTGACAGCCGCGTCACCGACCATCGCGTCAAGGTGACGCTGAACCTGGAGAAGGTGCTACCCGGAGGCCTCGACGAGTTCACCGAGGCGCTCACGTCCGAGGCTCAACGGCGGGCGCTCGAGTCGTGACTCTCGGCGAGGTCCTGCGCCTCGCCACGGAACACCTGGCGAAGACGTCCGAGACCGCCCGGCTCGATGCGGAGCTCCTCTTGGCCCATGCGCTGGGGCGAACCCGGATCGAGCTCTACACCGATTTCGACCGGCCGCTCGACGAGCGCGAACTCGCCGCCTATCGCGCGCTCGTCGGCAGGCGCGCCCGGCACGAGCCGGTCGCGTACATCGTCGGCGAGTGGGGATTCCGCCGGCTGACGCTCTCGGTCGATCGGCGCGCCCTGATTCCACGGCCCGAGACGGAGGTCGTCGTCGAGCGCTGCCTCGCGCGGTTGCGCGGCCTCGTCGAGCCGACGGTGCTCGACGTCGGCACGGGCACCGGCGCGATCGCGCTCGCGCTCGCCGACGAGCACGAAGGGGCAGCCGTGACCGCGATCGACCTCTCTGCGGACGCACTCGAGCTCGCCCGCGGGAACGCCGAGCGCTCGGGCCTCCAGGTCCAGCTGCTCGAGCACGATCTCCGCAACGGCCTTCCCGGCGGGCCGTACGACCTCGTCGTCTCCAACCCTCCCTATGTCGAGCCGGCCGACCTGAACGGCCTGATGCCCGACGTGCGCGACTACGAGCCGCACGTCGCGCTCGTCGGGGTCGGCGCGACCGAGGCAATCGCGCGCGGTGCTCGCGACGTCCTGCGGCCGGACGCGTGGCTGGTGCTCGAGGTGGGGGACGGGCAGGCGCCACGGACGCTGGAGCTGCTCGCGGCGCTCGGCTACGGCGACGGGACGATCACCCTCGACCTGACCGGGCGAGAACGAGTGGTCGAGGGCCGGCGATGAGCTCGACGGTCGACGAGGCGGTGGCAGCACTCCGGTCCGGCACGGTCGCGATCGTCCCGACTGACACCGTCTACGGCCTCGCGGCGGATCCCGACTCCAAAGATGCCGTACGAGAACTCTCCCGCCTGAAGCGACGGGACGAGACGCAGCCGATCGCGCTCGTCGCCGCCGGCCTCGACGTTCTCCTCGAGCGGATCCCCGAGCTTCGTGGCCGAGCCGAGCGGATCGCCCACGCGCTCCTCCCAGGCCCGTACACGCTCGTCCTCCCGAATCCAGCCGGGCGCTACGCCTGGCTCGCGGGCTCGCGGCCGGGCACGATCGGCGTTCGCATCCCCGAGCTTGCTGGATCGGGGCGCGAGCTGCTCGAGCGTGTCGGGGCGATCGCCGCGACGAGCGCCAACCTCACCGGTGCGGCCGATCCGCGCACGCTCGCCGAGGTGCCGGAGGAGCTCTGCGCGGCCGCGGCGGCGCTCCTCGACGGCGGCCCGCTGCCGGGAACGCCTTCTACGGTGCTCGACTTCACCGGCGCGGAGCCGCTCGCTCTCCGCGAGGGAGCTGCCCCCGTGGCGGACGCGCTCCGAATCGTCGCCAGGTTGCTCTAGCATCGAGGGCGACCTCGTTGGAAGGGAGCACGGATGGCCGTCGCCCAGCACTCGCTCGATCAGCTCCGCGCCGCCGGTCTCGCCGACATCGATCCCGAGATCGCCGCGCTCCTCGGCCGCGAGCTCGACCGCCAGCGCGACCAGATCGAGCTGATCGCCTCCGAGAACTTCACCTGGCCGAGCGTGCTCGAGGCGGTGGGCTCGGTGCCCACGAACAAGTACGCCGAGGGCTATCCGGGCAAGCGCTACTACGGCGGCTGCGAGGTCGTCGACGAGATCGAGCAGCTTGCGATCGATCGCGCGAAGGAGCTGTTCGGCGCCGAGCACGCGAACGTGCAGCCGCACGCGGGCGCGCAGGCGAACATGGCCGCGTACTTCGGCCTGCTGACCCCCGGCGACACGATCCTCTCGCTCCGGCTCGACCACGGCGGCCATCTCACACACGGCCTCAAGGTCAACTTCTCGGGCCGGCTCTACACGATCGTCCACTACGGCGTCTCTCGCAAGACGAACCTCGTCGACTACGACGAGGTGCTCGAGCTGGCGCGCGAGCACCGGCCGCGGCTGATCGTCTGCGGCGGGTCCGCCTATCCGCGCACCGTCGACACGGCCGAGTTCCGGAAGATCGCCGACGAGGTCGACGCGTTGCTGATGTGCGACATGGCGCACTTCTCCGGCCTTGTCGCCGCAGGCTTGCATCCGAATCCGGTCGAGCACTGCGACGTCGTCACCTCGACGACTCACAAGACGCTCGCAGGCCCGCGCGCCGGGTTCGTCCTCTGCCGCACGGAACACGCACAGGCGATCGACCGTGCCGTCTTCCCGGGGATGCAGGGCGGGCCGCTCGAGCACGCGATCGCCGCGAAGGCCGCTTGCTTCCGGATCGCGGCGTCGGAGGCCTTCCGGGACTACCAGACTCAGGTGCGGGCGAACGCGGACGCCCTCGCCGACGAGCTGATGGCGGGAGGTGTCGACGTTCTCACCGGCGGCACCGACACCCACCTCCTCCAGCTCGACCTGCGCGCGACCGACTGGACCGGCGCGGGCGCCGAGGAACGGCTGGACGAGGTGAAGCTGACGGTCAACCGGAACACGGTTCCGTTCGACGAGCGGCCGCCGACGGTCGCCTCGGGTGTGCGGATCGGGACTCCCGCGGCGACGATGCGCGGGTTCGACGCGGAGGACTTCCGGGAGGTCGGCAGGATCATCGTCGGCGCGCTCGCCGACGGCGATGTTGACGGGCTCGCCCTTCGGGCCGACGCGCTCTGCGCGAGGCGGCCGCTGTATGCCGGCTTCCGCGGCTACTGCTCCTACGCATGAATCGAGTTACTGAGGTCAGGCATCCGCTGGTCCAGCACAAGCTGGGGCTGCTCCGCGACGTCACGACGAACACACACATGTTCCGGCAGCTCGTCAACGAGCTGACCCTGCTGCTGACCTACGAGGCGACGATGGACCTCGCGACCGAGGACGTCGAGATCGAGACTCCGCTCGAGCACACGACCGCGCAGCGGATCTCCGGCAAGAAGGTCGCGATCTGCCCGATTCTGCGGGCGGGAATGGGGATGCTGGACGGTGTCCTCTCCCTGATCTCGGGCGCGCGCGTGGGCTTCATCGGCCTCTATCGCAACGAGGAGACGCTCGAGCCGGTCGAGTACTACGTGAAGCTGCCGGCCGACATCGCGGCGCGCGACGTGATCCTGCTCGATCCGATGCTCGCGACAGGCAACTCGACCGCGGCGGCGGTCGCAAGGGTGAAGGAGGCGGGCGCAACCTCGATCCGGCTGATCGCGCTGATCGCGGCCCCCGAGGGAATCGAGCGGATCCATCGCGAGCACCCCGAGGTGCACATCGTCGTCGCCGGGATCGATCGGGAGCTGAACGAGAAGGGCTACATCGTGCCCGGCCTCGGCGACGCAGGCGACCGCCTCTACGGCACGAAGTAGGCTTAAGTGGCTCGCCCGACGACAGTTAGGGCACCTCTGACGCGCGATCTGCGGCGCGATGCGTCGTCCTCAGTCGCGTCCAGGCAAACCAGCCTGGACGCTCCCTGCGTCCTAGCCTCGCTTGCAGCTCCCACGCCAGAGGCGCGAAACCGTCATCGGGCGAGCCACTGATGCCCCAGGAGCTGCTCGACAACCCGGAAGTCCTCTACGGGGCGGCGATCGCGCTCGTGATCGTGATCCTGCTCACGCCCGCGGTGGGCGGGATGGCGCGCCTCCTCGGCGTTGTCGACGTGCCCGAGAAGCGGCGGCTCAACCTGAACCCGATTCCGCGCCTCGGCGGGCTCGCGATCTTCTTCGGGATCTTCATCCCGGCGCTCGCGTTCCTCGACCTCGGCCGCGAGACGCGCGGCGTCCTGCTCGGGGCCGCCGTCGCCGCGCTCGTCGGCGCGATCGACGACTTCCGCCGCCTGCCCGCGACCCAGAAGCTGGCCGGCCAGCTGATCGCCGCCGTGATCCCGGTCGTCTTCGGGGTCTGGGTCGACCGCTTCACCTTCCCGTTCCTCGGGATCCACGAGCTCCCGGAATGGGTCGGGATGCCGCTGACCGTGCTCTGGATCGTCGCGATCATGAACATGGTGAACTTCCTGGACGGTCTCGACGGGCTCGCCGCCGGTGTCTGCGCGATCTCGGGCGCGACCTTCTGCGTGATCGCGCTCTCGCTCGGGAAGCCCGATCCGGCGATCCTCTCCGCGATCATCGCCGGCGCCTGCATCGGCTTCCTCCGCCACAACTTCTATCCGGCGCGGATCTTCATGGGCGACTCGGGCGCGCTGATGCTCGGGTTCATCCTCGCCGCGGTCTCGATCCAGGGATTGCTGAAGACGGCCGCGACCGTCGCGCTCCTCTTCCCGCTGCTCGTGCTCGCGGTGCCGATCCTCGACACGTCCTTTGTGGTCGCGCGCCGGCTGAAGAACCGCGAGAAGGTGTACGCGCCCGACCAGGCGCACCTGCACCACCGGTTCCTGCGGCGAGGCTTTACGCAGCGCCGCGCCGCCGTGACGATGTGGGCTTGGTGCGCCGCTCTCGCCGCCGCGGCGCTCGCGACCCGCTTCATCCCCTTCCGCGAGGGCGGCGAGTGGCACCTCTGGGAGACGCTCGCCGCGGCTGCGATCGCGCTCGTCGCGCTCGGCTTCTCGATCTACATCGTCTACCTACTCGAGATCGTCAAGCTGGCGAACCCGCGCGTGCGGCGCACCGAGGAAGCCGCGCGCCACCGCCGCTCCGCCTGACTGAGTATGGGCTGACCAAGTAACAGTCTGTTACTTGAGTTCGCTCGCGCGCTCGAGGAAGGCGAGCAGACGCTCGTTGAAGCTGGGTGCCCGCTGGACGGCATGGCCGGCGCCCGGGAGGACGACGCGCTCGGCGTCGAGCTCGCGCTCCAGCACGTCGCAGACCGCGTCGAATGCGGGATGGTGGGCGCCCGAGACGACGAGCTTCCGGAAGGGCAGCGCCCGTAGCCGCGCGAGCGGGATCTTCGCCTCGTACGGCGGTCGTTCCAGCAGCAGCGTCCTTGCTCCCTGCGCGAGCGCAGGCGGGAGCGGGGAGGGCGGCTCGTAAGTCGAGCCCACCGCTCGAAGGAAGAGCCTCAGGTATGGCTCCGGCGCGCTCGGCCCCTCCCGCCGAAGCGCGATCGCCTCGGCGACGAATGCCTCCACGGCAGGCTCGCCGCGCGCGACGTCGAAGCAGGGCGGCTCGATCACGGTCAAGGAGCGAAGCTCGGGGCACCCGGCCGCGGCGAGGAGCGAGATCACGCCGCCGTAGGAGTGCCCGGCGAGATGGTCGCCCGGCCGAAGCCGGGCGGCGACCCAGTCGGCGTGCTCCTCGAAATCGACGCGCGCGACGGGCGGACCGGGCGGAAAGCCTGGCCGCTCGAGCACGACGATTTGATAGCGCTCGCCGAGCGGCCGCTGCGCGCCCCAGGTGGTCGCCCCGTTCGTGACCGAGCCGTGGACGAGAACCAGACGCTCCATCGAGCGATCGTACAAAGTCGAGGGAAAAGCCGCAAAGATCGGCCTTTTCGCTGTCACAATGTCGCCGCTGCTTTGGTATGCTGGCCGTGGATGGAGCCCGCTACCTCTCGCTCGAGCCTCAGCCTCGCGGGCGCCGGTTCCGTCCTGATCGGGACGACGCTCGCCGTGATCGCGATCGCCGCAGGAATCGGCTGGCTGCTCGGAAACGCGGCCTACGGCTTCCTCGTCGGCGCGATTCTCGGAATCCCGGTCGGCGTCTTCATGACCTACAAGCGCTACGGGCACGCCTTCGAGTGAACAGTGCCTTCTCCACGCCCCGGCCGCTCCCGAGCCCGACGATTCCACTGCTCGCCGGCGCCGCCGTCGTCCTCCTCGCACTCCCGATCTTCCTCGCAGCCGGCTGGTCGCTGCGCGCCTGGCTGATCGGCGGGGTGCTCTGGGCCGCGTCGCGCCTGCTCGCGCTGCTACTGACGCGCCTCGTCCCGGCCGCGGGTAACCTCGCCGCCGGAGGAGTGATCGGTTTCGGTATGACCTTTCGAGCGCTTGCGGTGATGGTTGTCGTGGTCGCGCTCGCAGCAACGGACGCGCGGCTCGCGCTCGCCGTCCTCCTGCTGTACGCGCTCGCCTACACGCTCGAGCTGGCCGTCTCGCTGGCCCTCTACTTCTCGGCAGACCCCACATGAAGCGCGCGCTCATGCTCCTTGTCAGCTTCGCGCTGGTAGCCCCTAACCTCGCTTTCGGTGCCGAAGCCGAGGAGGAGTTCAACCCCGAGCACGACTTCGAGATCGGCGAGTGGATCCCGATCCATCTCGGCCCGCTCGATCTCTCGATCAACAAGGCGGTCGCGTACCTGATCCTCGGCTCGGTCCTGACCATGGCGCTCGGGATCGTGCTGATGCGGATCAAGGTCGGCTCGAAGAACGAACCGGGCCGCCGCCAGGCGGTCGGCGAGATCGTCTACGAGGTCGCGCAGACCCAGGTCGCCGAACAGGGCCTGCCGCACAAGGCGATCGGGCGCTGGTTCCCGTACGTCGCGACGCTGATGCTCTTCATCTGGGTTGTGAACATCATCTCGTTCATCCCGCTGCCGCTTTCGAACGAGAAGTTCGAGCTCCTGGGGGTCGAGCTGCCGACGTTCGCGCTCTACGCGGCGACCTCGTCGATCTCGGTCACGCTCGCGCTCGCGCTGATGACCTTCGTCTTCACCCATTTCGAGGGCCTGCGTCACAACGGTCCCGTCAAGTACTTCAAGAGCTGGATTCCCGACGTCCCGAAGGCGATGTACCCGTTGATCGTGCCGCTCGAGATCCTCGGCCAGTTCATGCGGCTCGTCAGCCTCAGCGTGCGTCTCTACGCGAACATGCTCGCGGGCCACATGCTGATCCTGACCTTCATCGGCCTGATCTTCGTCCTCGGCAACCTGTACATCGCGCCGTTCGTGATCGGCGCGGCGACGCTCTTCTACCTGTTCGAGGTCGTGATCGTGGTCTCGATCCAGGCATTCATCTTCGCTGCCCTCTCTGCTATCTACATCGGCTCGGCCATCGAGCCCGAGCATTAGTTCCTAGAAACCCCAAGGAGGACGTCTCGTCATGTTCACTCTGCTCGCACAGGAAGCCGCCTCGAACGTGGACGCCGGCAAGGCGATCGCGCTCGCGCTCGGCATCGGTCTCGGCTCGCTCGGCGCCGGGATCGGGATCGGCAACATCTTCGGCTCGATGATCCAGGC
>JACCRW010000106.1 GCA_013813345.1 Actinomycetota bacterium | reverse complement strand
ACGATGAGCTGCGCGAGCGGAAGGCCGCCGCGGGCCGGGCCGAGGCGGGACAGAGCTTCCGCGAGGTCGCGCGCGAGCTGGACGAGCTCTACCGTGGTCTTGCAGGCCGCCGCCGAGACCGGGCGGTGCGCCGCGCCACAGACCCGCTGGCGGATCGTCCCTGGATCGTCGCCGACCTGCACATGCACACGTCGTGGTCGCACGACTGCTCGATCGGAGTCGAGGAGCTGCTCGACCACGCTGAGGCAGAAGGGCTCGGGGCGATCGCGATCACCGACCACAACACGTTCGGCGGCGCTCTCGAGGCGGTCGAGGCGGCGCGAGGCCGCGAGCTGATCGTGATCCCGGGCGAGGAGGTGAAGTCGGACGTACAGGGCGAGGTGATCGGGCTCTTCCTGCGCGAGGAGATCCCGCGTGGACTCTCGTTCGGCGAGACGATCGCCGCGATCCGCGAGCAGGGGGGACTCGTCTATCTCCCCCACCCGTTCGACCGGATGCACGCGATCGCCGACCCGACGACGCTCCACCGCCACCTCGGTGAGATCGACGTCTTCGAGGTCTACAACGCGCGTCTGCTCTTCGAGACCTACAACGACGAGGCCGTGCGCTTCGCCCGCAAGTACAACTTGATCGCGGGCGCCGGCTCCGATGCGCACGTGCTCCAGGGAGTCGGCACGGGCGCCCTCCGGATGCGCGCCTTCGAGGGCCCCGAGGAGTTCCTGCTCTCCCTGCGCGGGGCCGAGGTGCTGCGTCGCCCGAAGTCGCTCGCCTACCTCCAGAGCCTCAAGTGGGCCGCCCAGGTCAAGGAGAAAGTGCGCTAGGAGAGAACCCAGGAGCGTCCCGTGTCTGCTGCGCCCACCGACGAGATCTACGAGCGTTACCTGCAGAAGGCGATCTCCGAGATCAACGAGCTCGGTGACGAGATCGGCCGTGCAGGTGACGAGCTGCGCGTGCCGGTGCTCGGCTCCGGGCATCCGCTCGCGGACGTCTTCCTGCTCAAGTACGAGCCGCGGCCCTCGGAGATCCAGGAGGGCGTCGCCTTCTACGGCCGAGCCGGTCAGGCGCTGTTGAAGTCACTACAACGATTGCGAGTCGACCCGCTGGCGGTCTACGGGACGAACTGCCTCAAGCTCGCCGGCCAGGATCCGGAGGAGGCTCGGCCGTGGCTCGTGCGCGAGCTGCACATCGTCCAGCCGAAGCTGCTCGTCGCGATGGGCGAGCCGGCGGTCGCGTTCCTGAACGCGCTCGAGTTCCCGCTCTCGGATCCGCTCGAGCCGAACGTCGACGGGCTGCAGCGCTTCACCGGCACGATCGAGGCGCTTGTCATTCCGGACATCGACGCCGCCCTCGACGAGGCGCCCGCCAAGACCGCTTTCTGGAACGCCTTCAAGGCGGTCGGGCCCTGGTTCGCCGAGCTCCCGCCGTACTGAGCGTCCTGACCGTCCTCAGCCGCCGGCGGGCGCTCGCGCTTGCCGGGGTCACGCTCGCCCTCGCCGCCTACGGCGCCGGCGCGGGACGCCTCTGGCAGGGCGGCCTCACCGCGAACGTCACCTTCCTCGTCGCCGTCCTCTTCCCGTCGACGCTCGTCGTGATCTGGCTTCTGCTCCCGCTCGGGACGAGCCGCGGCCTTCTCCCCGTCGGTCTGTCGCTCGTCGTGCTGGCCGTCGTCTGCCGACTCGCAGAGCTCGACGTCCTCTTCAACCTCGCGAAGCTCCTTGCCCTGACGGCGCTCGGCTTCTGGTTCCTCTCGTACTTCGAGACGGTCGCCTGGGCGGTGCTGATCGCAGCGATCATCCCGTGGGTCGACGCTCTCTCAGTGTGGCGCGGGCCGACCGAGTACGTCGTCTCCGAGCAGCGGGGGCTCCTGGAGGACGTCTCGATCGGCTTCCGAATCCCTGGCGAGCCGACGAGCGCAAGTGCCACGCTCGGCCCGCCGGATGTTCTCTTCTTCGCGCTCTTCCTCGCTGCCGCCGATCGTTTCGGACTCCGGGTCGCCTGGACGTGGCTCGCGATGACGGGATTGCTCGGGGCGACGCTCGTGCTCGCCGCCACCACGGACGTGGCGGGGCTGCCAGCCCTGCCGGCGGTCGCGTTCGGCTTCCTGCTCCCGAACGCCGACCTGCTCTGGCGCGCGCTTCGGCGGCGCGGGCGGGCGCCGGTGCGGATCTACGGCCGCACCGACGCCGCGATGTTCGACCTCGATGCGGACGTGCTCGAACGCACCGCCGGCCGGATCGTCCTGCTCACCCGCGAGCGGCCGCCCCGAAACGCGACGGTCGCGTTCGAGTCGGAGCGCGGCCGACTGACGCTGGCCGATGCGGAGCCGCTCCCTGTCCGGGTCTACGACTTGCCGAACGGTCTCGTCATCGCTCCCTACGACGAGAGCCCAGCGTTCGTCTACGACGTCCACCCAGAGCAACTCGCCGCCGACGATGCGAAGGTAGAGCGGCTGAAGCGCGAGCGCAGCTAAGACGCACGCTGCTAAGCTTGACTCAGATGAAACGAGTAAAGCCCACGAGACGGCGAGGATTCACGCGAGTCTCGAGTAAGCGCCAGGTCACGATCCCGCTGCACGTGCTCGAGCAAACGGGCGTCGGGCCGGGGGACGAGCTCAGGGTGGAAGTCGACGGCGCAGGTCGGATCGTCCTGGCCCGGGCGGTGGATCGGGCCGATCGCCTGCGCGCAATCGAGGAGACCGCAGGGAGCATGAGGGGCGTCTGGGGGCCCGGCTCCCTCGATCGTCTCCGCGACGAATGGCGCTGATCGTCCTCGACGCGAGCGTCCTAATTGCGCATCTCGATCCAGCGGACACATTGCACGAGCCCGCGTCGGAGGCCGTGAGGGGGCACGTCGACGACGAGCTGCGACTCCCGACCTCCGCGTACTCCGAGTATCTGGTGGACGCCGCACGGGCCGGAGCGATAGGTCAAGCTCGCGAGTCCGTCGAGCGTCTCGGACTCATCCTCGCCCCCATCGGCCAAGAGATCGCGGAGGAGGCGGCCAGGTTGCGAGCTCGATCGAACGCCCTGCGGCTCCCGGACGCGCTCGTGATCGCATGCGGCGAGATCTTCGAAGCCGATGTCGTGCTGACCGCGGACCGCCGGTGGGCGCGCTTCCCACGCGTCCGCGTCGTCAGCGCCTCGTAACAGTCTGTTGCTAGGCGACCTGGGTGAGCAGCGCCACCGTCTCGACATGCGGCGTGTGCGGGAACATGTCGACGGCGCGGGCACGGATCAGCTCGTACCCGTGCTCCTGCCGGAGGATTTTGACGTCAGAGGCGAGCGTCGTCGGGTTGCAGGAGACGTAGACGATCCGCGAGGCGGCGAGCGCGCCCGTTCGCTTCAGCGCCTTGCCGGCGAGCCCCGCCCGCGGCGGGTCGACGACGACGACGTCGGGCGACCCCGCCCGCTCGACGAGCTCCTCGATCGACTGACCGACGTTCCCTGCGAAGAAGGCCGCGTTCGAGATCTCGTTCAGATCCGCGTTCTCGAGCGCGCAGGCGACCGACTCCTCGGAGATCTCGACCCCCCAGACGCTGAGCGCATCCTTCGCCATCGCGAGCCCGATCGTGCCGGTTCCGCAATAGAGGTCGAAGACCGTCTCGCTCCCCGTTAGGCCCGCGTACTCGATCGCGAGTGCGTAGAGCTGCTCGGCCATCTCTGTGTTCGTCTGCAGGAACGCGTTCGGCCGGATCCGGAAGCGCAGGCCGAGGAGCTCCTCCTCGATCGCCTCCTCCCCCCAGAGGAGCGTCGAGGGCAGATTCGTCACCTCGGAGAGCGTGTCGTTGATCGCCCAGTGGATCGAGCGCACCTCAGGGAAGCGGCGCAAGACCTCGACGAAGTAGTCGCGCTCGAACTTCTCGCCCTTGTGGGTCACGAGCATCGCGAGCACCTGCCCCGTGTTGCGACCCTCGCGTAGGACGAGGTGCCGGAGGTAGCCCGTGTGCTCGGCCTGGTCGTACGCGACGAGCCCCTCCTCGCGCGCCCAGTCGCGAACAGCGTTCCGGATCGCGTTGCCGAGGTCGGTCGTGAGCCAGCACTTCTCGACCTCGAGCACCTCGTCCCAGCGACCCGCCTTGTGGAAGCCGAGCGCAGGGCCAGATGGCGTCTGAGTGAACGAGTACTCGAGCTTGTTCCGGTAGAAGAAGGGTGAGGCTGCGGGCAGGATCGGCTCGAGCGGAGGGTCCGGTAGGCCGCCGATCCGGACGAGCGAATCGCGCACCTGCGCCTCCTTCGCCGCGACCTGGGCGGTGTAGTCGAGATCCTGGAAGCGACAGCCGCCGCAGGCGGGATAGTGGGCGCACGGCGCCTCGACGCGCTGGGCCGAGGGCTCCAGCACCTCGGTCGCGAGCGCCTCGGCGAAGCCGCGCTTCACCTTCGTCACGCGCGCCCGCACCCGGTCGCCGGGCAGTCCGCGCCGAACGAACACGACGAAACCGTTCAGGCGAGCAACCCCGTTGCCGCCGTAGGCGAGGGAGTCGACCTGGAGCTCGATCTCCTCGTGCAGCTTCACCGGCGCGGCCATCGCCCGAGGGTAGCGCTCAGGTGATGTCGCGGCGCCTGGTGCGCGCTACGCCGACCGCGCCGAGAAGCGCGATCCAGCCGAGCGAGACCGCGACACCGGGCCAGTACGAGAGCAGCTCGCCCCCGCCCGATCCGTCGGCAGCATCGAGCGCCTGGAACGGCAGGTACGCAGCTGCGCCGTCGATGTCGAGCAGCCCGAACAGACCGATCAGGAGCGTCTCGCCGAGGAAGATCCAGACGAGAGTTCCCACGAGCGCAGCCACCTGGCTCTGCACGACGGCGCCGATCGCAACGCCCATGAGAGCCCAGAGCACCACCGACAGAATCTGCTGAGCCGCACCCGTGCCGATCTCACCGTCGAGTAGATGCGTCTCGGCGCCGACGCTCGCGAGCCACGGCAGGGCAACCACCGCCACCACGAGCAGCGCGAGGAGCGCGAACCCGATCGCGAGCACGGCCGCCGCAATCGCCTTCGCCGCGATCACGAGCTCGCGCGCCGGCGCAACGAGGAATGTCGGCGTCACCGTTCCGAAGCGGAACTCGGTCGTCATGATCGTGATCCCGAGGATGATCGCCAGCAGCAGCGCGATTCCGGCGGTCTCCACGAGGTCGGACTGGAAGTCGACGGTGCCGCGGTCGCCGCCATCGGTAGATCCGATCTGGGCCGCCACGGCAAGCCCGGTGAACGCCACGATCACGATCAGGTAGGCCCACCACGAGCGGATCGTGCGCACTTTCAGGAGCTCCGAGCGAACCAACGCCGTCATTGCGTCGTCTCCCCGGCGGTCAGCTCGAGGAAGACCTCCTCGAGGGTCGCGCGCTCCACGGTGAGCTCGTGGAGGACGATTCCGTTGGCCGCGGCGACCTTGCCGATGCGCTCGGGCGGCAGATCGGTCGCGAAGGTTCGATCGTCGACATCGGTGACGGTGCCTCCTTGCGCCGCGATGAGCTCGCGAAGCCTCTGCGCATCCGGGCTGCGGACGCGCGTTGCCCCCTGGGCGCCGGCGAGCACCTCCGCGATCGACGCCTGTTGCACGAGCGCGCCGCGGTGGATGATCACGACCCGGTCGACCGTCTGCGCGACCTCGGCGAGCACGTGGCTCGAGACGAGGATCGTCCGGCCCTCGGCCGCCAGCGAGCGCAGCAGGTCTCGCAGCCACCGGACTCCCGCCGGATCGAGACCGTTCGCAGGCTCGTCGAGCACGAGCACCTCGGGGTCGCCGAGGAGCGCCGTCGCGAGCCCCAGCCGCTGGCGCATCCCGAGCGAATAGCCCTTGACCCTGCGCTTCGCCGCGGTACTCAGCTCGACGAGGGCGAGCACCTCCTCGACTCGCGACCGAGGGATGCCCGCCGCGGCGGCGAGCACGCGCAGGTGATTGCGGCCGGAGCGGCCGGGATGAACCTCGCTCGCCTCGAGCACGGCGCCGACGCGATGGAGCGGCCGGTCGAGCTCGCGGTAGGGGACGCCGAGCACGGTCGCGCCGCCGGCGTCAGGGTGGACGAGCCCGAGCACCGAGCGCAGCGTGGTCGACTTGCCGGCCCCGTTCGGGCCGAGGAAGCCGGTGATCGTGCCGGGCTCGACGCGGAAGCTCAGGTCGGAGACGGCCTGCGTCTTGCCGAAGCGCTTGCTGAGGCTCGCGACCTCGATCAACGCAAGATCGTCACGTAGACGGTTCGTTCCCGAGGCCCGTCGAACTCGCAGAGGAAGATTCCCTGCCAGGTGCCGAGTGCCAGCGTCCCGTCTCGGACCGGCACGAGCGCATCGGAGCCCATGAACGCCGCACGGATGTGAGTTGGAGCGTTCTCCTCGCCCTCCTCGATGTGCTCCCACGGCCACTCCTCGGAGACGATCCGCTCGAGCGCCGTCTCGAAATCGCGTGCCACCGCCGGATCGGCGTGCTCGTTGATCGTGACCCCCGCGGTCGTGTGCGGCACGTAGACGAGCGCCGCAGAGGCACCGTCGAGCGGGGCTGCGGCCGCCCTGACGAGCTCGGTGATGTCCACGAGCTGGCTGCGCCGCTGCGTGGTGACGGTGAACTCGCGCACGGCGCGTATCCTAGGTCGCGTGACGACGGAGGCTCTCAGCGAGCGCGAGCTCGACGACTACAGAAGCGGCGCCGATCGGTTCCTCGCCGAGCTCGACGAGGAGTACTACCTCCACTACGCGGGTCACAAGCCCGATTTCGAGCTGCGCGCGATCTACGAACGGCACGCCGATCTGACCGATCTCGAGACCGTCAAGCGCGTCGGCTCGGCGGTCGACGGTCGCGAGAATCTCGAGCTCTTCCGCTTCGGCTGCGAGGGCTATCTCGGCGAGCTGACCCGCGGGCACGCGGAGCGGATCGCCGAGCTGGAGGCGACACTCGAGGTCGCCCACAACGGCGAGACGATCGGCTACCGGATGCTGAAGCCGACGATCGCGAACGAGCCCGATCGGGCCGTCCGAGCGCGGCTCGAGTCGATGCGGAACGAGCTGACCGAGTCGCAGTTGAATCCAATCCACGTCGACGCTGTGGAGACGACGCAGCGCGCAGTGCCGGAACTCGGGGCGCCGAACTACCACCTGCTCTACCGCGACCGGCTGGCGCTCGAGCTCGACGGGCTTGTAGCCCAGTGCCGCGCGTTCCTCGACCAGACGGATCGGCTCTACGAGGACTCGATGGATCGGACACTTAGAGAGCAGGTCGGCGTCGGTCTCGCTGAGGCCGAGCGCTACGACCTCGCACGCTTCTTCCGCGGCTCGAGCTGGGACGCGGCCTTCCCGGCCGACCGGATGCTGCCGGCGCTCCGCGGCACTCTCGCGAACCTCGGCATCGATCTCGACGCGCAGGCGAACGTCCACCTCGACGTCGAGGCTCGCCCGACGAAGACGCCGCGCGCGTTCTGCGCGCCGATCGAGGTGCCCGGCAAGGTGATGCTCGTGATCCAGCCGATGGGCGGCCCGGACGATTGGCGAGCGCTCTTCCACGAGGCGGGGCACACCGAGCACTTCGCCTTCACCTCGCCCGACCTGAAGATGGAGGAGAAGCGGCTCGGCGACAACGCCGTCACCGAGGGCTGGGCGATGCTGCTCGAGCATCTCGTCGGCGACCAGAGCTGGCTGACGCGGATGCTCAGCTTCCCGAAGCCGCAGGAGTTCGCGGCCGAGGCCGCGGTCAACCTGCTCTTCTTCGTGCGCCGCTACTCGGCGAAGCTGCTCTACGAGGTCGAATTCCATGCGGCGGCCGACCCGACCACGATGCGCAGCCGGTACGTCGAGCTGCTCGGGGACGCCGTCAAGATCGAGCCCAGCCCCACGGACTACCTCGCCGATATCGATTCCGGCTACTACTGCACCTCGTACCTCCGCTCGTGGGCATTCGAGGCGCAGCTCTCGACGTTCCTGCGCGAGGAGTACGGAAGCGACTGGTTCACGCGGCGCGAGGCCGGGTCGCTACTGAAGGAGCTATGGGAGCTCGGCCAGCAGCCGACCGCGGACGAGCTGCTGAAGGACGTGACCGGCGCCCCGATCGAGCTGGACGCGGTTGCGGACAAGATCCGCACCGCACTGCCCTCGTTCGCCTAGCAGCTCTCGCCGCCGCGTTCGCAACAGAACGGCGCCGACTTCGTCACGAATCAGCCCCGCGTCTCTGCGACCTTGTCTGTAACCGAGTCTGCAACCGTCTCAGTAACGATCGATCCCGAAGCGGCTCGAAGCGACCTTCGTGACGCTCGCCTACAGCGCGCCGCCCGCGGCGGGTGGGGCGCCGGCCTCGAGCGCGTTCGCGCCGCCGGCCTCGCGGGCGAGGTAGTCCTCGATCAGCATCACGTTGTCGCGCGAGCGTTCGCAGACGGCGAGGAGCGCCGACATCGAGGCGATCTCCTCGCGCTGCTCCTGCAGGAACCAGTGGAGGAACTGCTCGGCGACGAGCTCCGTCTCCTCCCGAGCGAGCTGCACGAGCGCGGAGATCTGCGCGGTCACGCGCTTCTCCTGCTCCAACGCCAGCCGGACGGGCTCGACCACATCCGCGAACCCGGCCTGGGGCGCCGCGACACCGGGCACTACGACGTCGTCGTCCGCGTCGAGGAGGTACTGGACGAGCATCATCGCGTGGTTTCGCTCCTCGACCGCCTGACGGTAGAAGTGGCCGGCGAGCTGCGGCAGCGTCAGCGCGTCGCAGTGCACCGCGATCGCCACATACTGCTGCGAGGCGGCGTACTCGTTCGCGATCTGCTCGTTGATCGCCTCGGTCAGGCGCGCCATGGGATTGAGCTTACTCCGCGGCAGTTAGCATCGCGCCGTGCTGCCCCTCCGGGACAACGTTCCGACGCGATCGCGTCCTTTCGTCACCTGGGCCTTGATCCTCGTCAACGTGCTCGTCTGGGTTCTCTACCAGCTTCCGGACCTCGAGGGCTCCGTCCGCGAGCTCGCCTACCAGCCGTGCGAAGTCGTCGACTCGTGCGCCCGCACCGGTGAGGACTGGCCCCTGACCGCGCTCACCTCGATGTTCATGCACGGTGGCTGGGAGCACCTGCTCGGCAACATGCTCTTCCTCTGGATCTTCGGGAACAACATCGAGGACGCGCTCGGCCATGTGCGGTATCTGATCTTCTACCTCGCCGGCGGCTTTGCGGCTACCGCGCTTCAGACGGTCGTCACCCTCAGCACCGGCACCGATGCCGAGGCCGCGATCCCTAATCTCGGCGCGAGCGGCGCCGTCTCGGCGGTACTCGGGGCCTACTTGCTGCTCCTGCCGCGCGCGAAGGTGCTGACGATCATCTTCTTCATCCTGCGCGAGATCCCGGCGCTCCTCTTCCTCGGGCTCTGGTTCCTCTTCCAGCTCTACTCCGGCGGCGCCTCCCTCCAGAGCCCGGAGGAGGGCGGCGGCGTCGCATTCTTCGCCCATGTCGGTGGGTTCGTCTTCGGTTTCCTGCTGGTCAAGCTCGTCCAGATCCGGCCGCCGCTCCGCCCGACTCACTGATGGCCTTCGAGGACGAGGTGCGAGCCGCGCTCGACTCTCTCCCGCCGGAGCTGGCGCGGGCGCTCGTGAACGTCGCGGTCGTGATCGAGGACTCTCACCCAGACGATCCCGACCTTTTCGGTCTCTACGAGGGAATCCCGCTGACCGAGCGCGGCAGCGGCGACTTCGGGCAGCTCCCGGATCGGATCGCGATCTACCAGCGGCCGTTGGAGGAGGAGTTTCCCGATCCGATCGAGCTGCGGGAGGAGATCCGGATCACGGTTCTCCACGAGCTCGCGCACTACTTCGGCTTCGACGAGGATCGCATCGCCGAGCTCGGCTACGACTGATGGAGATCGTGCTGGAGCTCGTCGCGATCGCGGCGGGAATCGTCGGCGTGGCCGCGATTGTTGCGTTCCTGTTCAGCCGCAACCCGTAAGGGAATGACGCGAGAGACGATCACGTTTTCACGAGCATGAACACGATTCCGGAGATTCAGGCAGAGATCGAGCGGCTGAGTGAGCAGCGAACCGAGCTCTATACCGAGCTCTCTCGCGCGCGCGAGCGCGGACTCAGCGAGACCGTGCGACAGGAGATCAAGCAGATCGACGAGCGGCTCCAGGCACTGTGGGATGGGCATCGCGCGGAGCGGGCTCGGATCAGGTTCGGCGAGCGCGAGGATATCGTCCGCCGCGCCCGAGCCGAGGACAGGCTCGACCGCGCCGCCTAGTACCATCCGGTCGTGAGCCGGTTACGCGGTCTGCTCGACCGACAGAACGAGTCTTCCGACGTCGAATCGGAGCGTGAGGCGCTGCAGCGACAGCGCCTCGACGCTGCCGCCGAGATCGAGTCGCTCAAGGCTGCGCTCGCCGATCGCGTCGCCCACGTTCAGGTACGAGAACGCGAGCTGGAGCAAGCCCTCACACGGGTGGCGAAGCGAGAGCAGGAACTCGCCGCGGCGAAGGGTCCGCGGCTGAAGGCGGTGGGTGCGTGGCTTGCCGAGGCCCAGTCCGCGCGCGCATCCCGCAGCGACGAGAGGGAGCAGGCGGCGATGGAGGAGCTGCGCTCGGAGCTTGCTGCCGTTCGGGAAGCGCTTGCGTCGCGAGAGCTGGAGCTCGCCGAAGCGCAGGAGCGGTCGGCCGGCGAGGGAGCGCTCGAGAACGGTGCGCTCGACGCGAAGCCCTCGAATCAGGAGGCGGTTCGAGCGGAGGAGCTCGACGCACGCATCCTCGAGCTCGACGCTCGTGCCGCCGACCTCGACGAACGAGAGGCTTACCTAAACGAGGCGACGACTCAGCGTCTCGCGGAGGACGGTTCCGTTGCTCCCCCAGCCGACGACATGCGCGAGCGTGAGCTGGCGGCGCGAGAGACAGCGCTGGCAGCGGCCGAGAGGGACGTGGCCGAACGGGAGGGCGAGGAGCAGCGTCGGGCCGAGGAGCTCGAAGCTCTCGAACGGGCGCTGGCCGACCGCGCCTCCGCTCTCTCGGAGCAGGAGCAGGCGCGAGCCGGCGAGCACGAAGAAGCTGCGCGCGCCGAGGCTCGGCTCGAGGAGCTGCGCTCCGCGGACCTGGCATTCGTGAGGACCCGCGCCGAGCTCGCCGCCCGAAGCGACGCGCTCGCCGAGCAGGAGTTGCAGCTCGCTGTGCGCGAGCGAGCCCTGCTCGCGCGAGAAACGCCGCCGACGGCCGAGCTCGACGCGCTCGAGGCCCGAATTCGCCGACTCGAGCAGCGCGGTCGTGGCCGCCGAGAGACGACCCAGACGTTCAGCGCAGGCTTGCGCTCGCTCCAGGATCGCAGCCAGCGGACTCCGGTCGACGACCGGCCCCTGAACTAGCGTCCTCTACACTTTTCCCGCTCGGGGCGTTAGCTCAGCTGGGAGAGCGCCGCCTTTGCAAGGCGGAGGTCGCCGGTTCGATCCCGGCACGCTCCATATCTTTTGGGGCGCAAGCAGATCGGGAATCTGCGGAAGCAGATTCCGATCGCGCCAAGACCCCTAAAGGGTCGCTTCGCTCCCGGCCCGCATCCGTAGAGGCCCCGTCGCCCTCGACCGGCAAGAGCGTAGATTCCACCGGTGAGCTTCGCTGTTGCCGCGGATCTGTACGACCGCTTCATGGGCAGATACTCGGTTCTGCTCTCTCCTCAGCTTGCGGACCTCGCCGAGGTACGCGGCGGCCAACGCGTGCTCGATGTCGGCTGCGGTCCCGGCGCACTCACGGCCGAGCTGGTCGCCCGGCTGGGGCCTGCGGCTGTGTCGGCCGTCGACCCGTCGGAGCCGTTCGTCGAGGCTGCTCGGGAACGCAACCCCGAGGTCGAAGTGCTACGAGCCTCCGCAGAGCAACTGCCCTTCCCCGACCGGATCTTCGACACCGCACTGGCGCAACTCGTCGTTCATTTCATGTCGGACCCGATCGCGGGACTGGCCGAGATGAGGCGCGTGACCCGGAAGGACGGGGTCGTTGCCGCGTGCGTCTGGGATCACGCGGGCGGCCAAGGGCCACTCAGCCTGTACTGGCGTGCGGCACACGATCTCGACCCCGACATCGAGGACGAATCTCGGCTCCCAGGGGCGCGGGAAGGTCACTTGGCCGAGCTGTTCGAGGCGGCAGGGCTGCGCGGGATCGAGGAAACAACCCTCTCGGCCGACCTCGAGCACCCGAGCTTCGAGGAGTGGTGGGAGCCGTTCACCCTCGGTGTCGGTCCTGCCGGCTCCTACCTGGTCGGCCTCGACGCGGATCGGCAAGTCAAGCTGCGCGAACACTGCCGCACGTTGCTCCCCACCGCTCCGTTCGTGCTGACAGCGCGGGCATGGGCAGCGCGCGGCGTCGCCTAGACGAGCTCGCGGCGGAGCACGGAGGCAACCGCGGCGAGTGCGATGCGCGTGTCGGCAAGCTCGGGCTCGCGCGTCGTCAGCCGCTGCAGCGCGAGGCCCGGGAGCAGGAGCCCCCGGAGCAGTCCCGATGGATGCTGGACCGCCTTCCAGAGCTCCATGGTCACACCGAGCGCGAGGAGCGCGGCGAGCATGCTCGCCGCCATCGAGGCGCCGGCCACGGGCAAGAGGCGCTCGGCGAAGACCGTTACGGGCAGCGCGAGTGCGGCGAAGTTCGTGCCGCAACGCGGCGAGAAGCGGCTCGGCGAGGCGGCCCCGCTCCAGCAGGCTTCGAGCCGGCGCTGCTCGGCGGCCGCGATCGCGCGATGCTCGGCCCCGTGCAGCCGGAGCGTCCGCCCACGGAAGAGCCAGGCAAGCAAGAGCGCAGAGAGCGCGAGCGCGGCCGGCAGCTCGAGTCGAGCAGGGAGCGCCACGAGCGGGAAGGACAAGGCAAGCGCAGCGAGGATGAAGAAGCGCTCGCGGCCACGGGCGACACCGCGCCCGCGCGCAAGAGGCGCCATGGACGACGCGAGCTGGAGCAACCCGCGGACGAGCGGGATCCTCGCGACTCGCAAGCTCCGCGCCGGCATTGCGCCTTCGAAGAGACCTCCGTCGGTCGTCGCAAACGCCCAGAATCGCTCGCTGACGATCACGACGCCGTTCGGACGAGCCATCCCGCCGAGCTTTGGAAGACTCTTCTGGCGGTCGGCATCCGCGAGCACACCGGGAAGACGCTTGGTCGGCATCCTCCTAGAGTCGCGAAAACGCAGCCGCCCGGCAAGTGCCGGGCGGCCTAACGCAACGTGGTCGTAGTCCTAGAAGCGGCCGCGGCCGACGAAGCCGAGGACGAGCAGGACGAGTACGACGATGATGATGATGGTCAAGATGCTCATCTGTCTCCTTCGTTCGGTGTGGTGGATCAACGCACGAACAGTCGAGCTGGGTGCGGCTCGCTACGCGGTCGAGTCGCGGTCACGCCTCGGCCGCTCGAGGTCGTCGTCCGAGACATCCGGGTCGACCTCGGCCGCGCGCCGCTCGAGCTCGTCGGCCGACTCCCGCTCGCGGCGGGCAACCTCGGCCTGCTCCTCCGACGCGAGCCGGGCCTGCTCGGCCCGACGGGCGCTCGTCCGCGCCTCGTCGCGCGTGCTCTGAGCCTCAACTCGCTTCTCCTCGGTCTGCTGGGTCTGCCGCCGGCGCGCCGCCAGCGCCAACGCGCCGAGAACGAGCAGGGCGACGATGACGATGATCACGATCACGGTGGTACTCATTCGCTGTCCTCCGATCGGTGTTGCCGGGTCAGACATGCTTTCCCCGGGAAGCGGGTGCCCCGAGCGAGGGAACCGGAAACGGCGCCGTTGGGTGGAAACGGCCGCTGGACGAGTACGCTGACGCCGATGAGAATCCTGCCGCTCGTCGTGCTCACGGCTCTCGCCCTGGCCGGCTGCGGCGGGAACGAGGGCGATGGCCCCGCCCCGAGCGCAGCCACCGCGCCGTCGGCGGCCGGCAGCACGGAGCGGGAGACGGCCAAACCGCCGGCCGGGAACGGCCCCGACATCTCCGGGACCGGCCTCGACGGCGAGGCGCTCAGCGTCGCGGATTTCCGCGGCAAGCCCGTCTTTGTCAACGTCTGGTCGTCCTGGTGACGCACCTGCCAGAGCGAGGCGGTCGCCTACGCAGCATTCGTCGCGAAACACCCGAAGTACGGGTATCTCGGGCTGAATGTCGCCGACACGCCTGAGACAGCCAGGGCCTTCCTCGCCGATAAGGGCTGGGGGTGGCCGCAGATCCAGGATCCGAACCGCGAGCTCGCCCGCAGGCTCGGCGCGACCTACCAGCCGTTCGTCGCCTTGCTCGACGGACGGGGTGAGGTCGTTGCGACCTTCGACGGTGGCGGGGACGACGCCTCGTGGGAGGCAATGCTCGAGCAGCTCTAGCCCATCCTCCGGCTGACCGACGCGAAGATCCGCCGCGAGGATGAGCCGGAATCGGCGTCACGGCCGACGAATCCGTCGGGGCCGAGGCGTAGCGTGGACGCCATGAACCGCTACCTCCTCTTCACGATCGTCGCCCTCGGCCTGCTCTTGCTCGCGCTCGCGGGTTGGACCGTGCAGGGACTGCGCTGGACGTTCTCGGGCCGACGGCGTCGCCGCGGCCGGCTCGTACCGGCATGATTCGAGCCGTGGAACGGCGGCTCACCGACGAATCGCTCTCAGGCTCCTGGCTCTCGACCCGCCTCGGGATCGGAACGCACCGACTCGATGCAATGCGACGCGCGGGGGAGCTGCTCGGTGTGCGCCGTCCGGCCGGTCAGGACTATCTCTACCCCGCCTGGCAGTTCGCGCCGGACGGGAAGCCGCTGCCCGTCGTGCCGCGGCTCGTCGCCGCGGGGCGTGAGGCCGGAATGAGCGACGAGCGTCTCTACGAGGTGCTTACGAGCCGGGCAGGGTTGGCCGGGTCGCGCCCCGGTTCGAGTGACTCGGGTCGCCTCGTCGATGCACTACGCGACGGACGGTACGACTACGTCCTCAGCGTCGTCCGCGCCAGCTCGTAGCCATGGCGCTCCTGTCGCTGAACGCCGTCCGCAAGTCGTTCGGGACGCGAACCGTGCTCGACGGCCTCGACTTCGCGATCGAGCCGCGCGCCCGTGTCGGGGTCGTGGGAGCGAACGGCTCGGGCAAGTCGACGCTGATGCGCCTGCTCGCGGGACTCGACGAGCCGGACGCGGGCACGGCCGTGCGGCGGCGCGGGATCACGGTCTCCTACCTGCCTCAGCATCCGCTCGGCGACGGGCGCACTCCGATCGAGGCCGTCTTGGCGGCGCGCCCCGACCTGGCCGAGCTCGACGGCGAGCTCAACCGCGTCTCGGAGCAGCTCGGCTCGCCCGCGCTCGCGAGCGACCTCGAGAAGATGGCACGTGTCCTGCGTCGTCAGGAGGAGCTGCTCGAGCGCTGGGAATCCCTCGGCGGTCCGAGCATCGAGGGAAGAGCGCGGGCGACGCTCCTCGACGTAGGGATCGAGGAGGCCGACCTCGGGCTGCCGACAACCGCGCTCTCGGGCGGACAACGCAAGCTGATCGCTCTGGCCGCGTGTCTCGCCCAGGACCCCGACATCCTCCTGCTCGACGAGCCCGAGGCACATCTCGACGCCGTGGGGCGCTCGCTGCTCGAGCGCCTGCTCGCGGGGTTCGACGGCGCGGCGGTCGTCGTCTCCCACGATCGCTATCTGCTCGACGAGACGGTCTCCGAGATCGCCTCGCTCGACCGCGGTCGGATCCGGATGTGGGCGGGCAACTACTCCGCCTACACGCTGGCGCGCGAGCTCGAGCTGCAGCGCCAGCAGCAGCAGTTCGTGACCCAGCAGAAGGAGATCGAGCGGCTCGAGGAGGCGATTCGGCGCTTCAAGGACTGGGC
>JACCRW010000102.1 GCA_013813345.1 Actinomycetota bacterium | reverse complement strand
GCCGACGCCGGGCCACACGGCCGGTTCCGTCACCTACCTCGTCGAGGTGGAGGGACGGCTGCTTGCGTTCTGCGGCGACCTCGTCTACGGGAACGGGAAGCTCTGGTCGCTCGCCGCGACGCAGTGGTCGTACAGCGGCGTGGATGGTCTCGTCGCGACGCACGTCTCCTGCGCAGTGCTGGCCGATCGCGAGCCGGACGTCCTGCTGCCCTCGCACGGCCCGGTCGTCGACGATCCGCAGCAGGCGCTCCAGACGGTGCGAGCCCGCGTGCAGGAGCTCGTCGACCTGCGCCTCGAGCATCGCTGGGACCTGGCCGACATGCACGCGAGGCCGTGGGCGCCGGTGACCGAGCACCTCCTCCGCAACCGGGCCTCGTTCGCGAATAGCTACGCGCTCGTCTCCGAGTCGGGCGCGGCGCTCCTGATCGACTTCGGCTACGACGTCACGACCGGCCTCGTGCCGAGCACGCAGCGCGAGGCGCGACGGGCGCTTCTCTGGCCGCTCGACGCCCTCCGGCGCGACCACGGTGTGACGCGGATCGAGGCGGTCGTCGTCACCCACTACCACGACGATCACGTGGCCGGCGTCGACCTGCTCCGCGACGTGGAGGGAGCGGAGGTCTGGGTGCCCGAGAACGTGGCGCCGATCCTCACCGATCCTTCGCGGCACGACCTGCCGTGCCTCTGGTTCGAGCCGATCGCGGTCGACCGGGTGCTCGGGTTCGACGAGCCGGTCCGCTGGCACGAGTACGAGCTGCGGCTCCACCCGTTGCCCGGACACACGCTCTACGCGGCCGCCCTCGAGCTCGAGGTCGACGGCAGGCGCGTCCTCGCGACCGGTGACCAGCAGGCCGGCGGCGAGCGGCCCATGCTGAACTACCAGTACCGCAATCGCTTCCGGATCGACGACTTCGTCGCGAGCGCCGAGCTGTACCGGTCGATCCGCCCCGACCTGATCGTGAGCGGCCACTGGCCGCCACAGGAGGTGACCGGCGAGCTCCTGGACGTCCTGCTCGCGGACGGCCGCCGGCTCGCGCAGCTGCATCGCGACCTGCTCCCACTCGGCGAGGTCGACTTCGGCGCCGCCACGTTCGACGCGGGCGGCTTCGGCGCGCGAATCGAGCCGTACCGCTCGTTCGTCCGCTCCGGCGACCGGCTCGCGCTCGACGTGATCGTCCGCAACCCGTTCGGGCGGGAGGCGGTCGCGAGCGTGCGCCTCGAGGTTCCCGAGGGGTGGCCGGCGCCGCCCGCGCGGGAGTCCTCGCTCGCGGCGCATGCAGAGGGGATCGTCCGCTTCGAGCTCCAGGCCGGCGCCGCTACCCGCCGGGCCAGGATCGGCGCGGACCTGACCGTCGACGGCGTCCCGTTCGGGCAGCAGGCGGAGGCGCTGGTGGACGTCGAATGAGCGAGCTCGGCTTCGAGGCGGCGAGCTACAGGCTCGAGCTCGCCGCCGACGGGCTGACGGCGACGCTCTCCTCGCGAGAGGGTGTCCGCTGGGCGACGCTCCGGCCGCTCGCGGCGCTCGACACGGCCGCCGGGCTCGACGAGACGCTCGAGGTGCTGCCGCCGCGCCACGACGGCGCGACGTTCACGGTCGAGCGCCGCTCGACGATCTGGGAGCGCGCGAGCGTGAGCCTCGTCTGCGGCGACGATGCGCTCGAGCTTCGGACCTCCGTCAGCGGCCGCGGCGAGCTCACCGACGTGCACCTGCTCGGCTTCCGCTCGCTGCTCCCGCGCAAGCCGAGCGGGTTCATGCCGAGCGGCTCGGCCTTTCGCACGCTCTTCTCGCCCAACCCGTCCGACCCGCGCGTGCTGCGTCTCGCAGCCGAGAGCTGCGTGATCGGCGTCTCGGGCGACGGCGAGCCCGGCCGCGGCCACTGGCTCTTCACGCCGGCGCCGCTCTATTTCGCGTTCAGCCCTGGCGAGGTCGCAGAGCCGGAGGTCGAGGCCGAGTGGCTCGACCTCGGGATCGCGGGTCCGGTAGCGTCGCTCACGTTCACGCAGCTCGTCTACGAGACGCGCCACGGCGGCTTCGGCCTGCGGCTCGAGTACGAGGGACACACGAGAGTCGACGGCGACTTCGAGGCGCCGGCGCTGATCCTCACCCCTGGCGTCCGCGATCCCTACCGGGGCCTCCGCCGCCATCGCGATGACCTCGTCGCGCGCAACGCCGCTCCGGCGCCGACGTCGCGCGAGACTCCGGCCTGGTGGCGCGAGCCGATCTTCTGCGGTTGGGGGGCGCAGTGCCACCTCGCCGAGACGGCAGGAGCGGCGCTCGCCGCCGACCACGCGACGCAGGAGAACTACGACGGATTCCTCGCGCACCTCGAAGGTGAGGGAGTCGTGCCGGGGACGATCGTGCTCGACGACAAGTGGCAGGCGGCGTACGGGACGAACGAGCCCGACACCGAGAAGTGGCCCGATCTGCGCGGCTGGATCGCCGCCCGTCACGCGCGCGGCCAGAGGGTGCTGCTCTGGTGGAAGGCCTGGGATCCCGAAGGCCTGCCTGCCGAGCTCTGCGTTCGCAACCCGGACGGCGTTCCGGTGACCCTCGACCCGACGAATCCGCGCGCGTGTGAGGCGCTGAGCGAGAGCATCCACGCAATGCTGTCGCCCGATGAAATCGACGCCGACGGCCTCAAGATCGACTTCACCGCGCGAACGCCGAGCGGCAACTCGCTCGGTGCCCACGGCCCAGGCTGGGGGATCGCGCTCCTTCACGAGCTGCTCGCGGTCGTCTACGCGGCGGCGAAGGAGGCAAAGGCCGACGCGCTCGTGATGACCCACACGCCGCACCCCGCCTTCGCCGACGTCACCGACATGATCCGCCTGAACGACATGGTCACGGGCGCGCCCTCGGTCTTGCCCCAGATGCGCCACCGCGCGCGCGTCGCGCAGGCCGCCTGTCCCGAGCTCCTGATCGACACGGACGACTGGCGGATCCCGACTCTG
>JACCRW010000279.1 GCA_013813345.1 Actinomycetota bacterium | reverse complement strand
TAGTCGACGCCGACCGGGGCGCCGGAGGTCCGGTACGGATCCCAGCGCTCCCAGGCGAGCACGCCGTCCTTTGCAACCGCGGCCGAGCTCGAGAGCCCGATCGCCGCGACGATCACGACGAGGCCGGCTGCGAGCGCGGGAGTCGGCCGCGTCAGCCGGAGCGACGCGAGCAGCCAGAGCGCCGCCGCGAGAATCAGCGTCCCGTAGGCGAGGCCGGCGGTGGGTAGCAGGGTCGCAGGCCAGCCGGCGCCGGCGAGCAGGACGAGCACGGCGGGGAGCGGTCGTCGCGAGGCAATCGCGAGCCCGAGCAGGACGCAGAAGCCGAAGATCGCGAGCACGAGCACGCCGTGCATCGCCGGAGACTCGGCGCCCGAGAACGGGACCCGCGTGTCGTAGTAGCCGGCGAAGCCGTCCTCGAAGCTCTCGAGCGCCGGGGCGAAGAAGCCGCGCCGGGGGCCGCCGTCGGGTGCGGGCGAGCCGAAGGCGATCCAGGCCGCGACGAGCGCCACCCAGGGGACGGAGACGAGCCGTGCGACAAGCGTCGGCAGAAGCGCCGGGACGAGCGCGAGCAGCACGACCCAGAGCCCGTCGGCGCCGGCGGCGCGCGGATCCTCGAGCCGCAGCCACGCGAGCCCGACGAGCGCAGCCGGCAGCGAATAGGCGACGACCGTCCTACCCATCGCTTTAGGCATGGTGTGCCCTCCGAGCAGCCGAGCTTCCGCCGAGTGCGGCGCGCAGGTCGTCGCCCCTCCGAACGACCGCAACCGGGATTCCCGCCGTCTGGAGCCGCAGCAACTCCGGCTCGACCGCCGTCGGCCGCCCGGCGAAGCTCGCCGAGTCGATCCAGACGAGCGAGACGCCATGACTCGCCTGAGCGCGCTGGGCGAGCTTCCGCGCGAGCGCGGGCGTGAGACGCGCCGTCACGACGACGAGCTCGAGCGAGCGAGCGGCCGGGCCCCCTTCCCGGGCGAGCAGCTCGACGACCGGCACCGTCGCCCCCGGCTCGGCGGCGGCGAGCGCCTCGAGCGCGGCGAGCCAGTCCCCTTCCAGCGAAGCCACGGGCACGCTCGTGGGCGGCGAGCCATTGATCGCGAGCACCGCCCGGCGGCCTCGCGCCGCATGGGTGTGGAGGATCGAGCCTGCCGCGCGTACCGCGACATCGAAGCTCTCGCCGACGGCGCCCGCCTCTTCCGCGTCGAGGACGACGGCGATCTCGTCGCGCGGCGAGTCCTCGAGCTCCTTCACCATCAACCGGCCTCGCCGGGCGGTGGAGGCCCAGTGCACCTTGCGCAGCGACTCGCCCTCGACGTACTCGCGCACCGAGTGGAGGTCGAAGCCGGACGGCCGGCGCAGCAGCAGCCGGCGACCGTCCTGCGCGTGAGCGCCGCTCTCGGAGAAGAGATCCGCGAGCGCGACGAGCCGCGGATAGACGACGAGCGCACCGCCGGCGACCAGCTCGACCTCGCTCCGCGCGAGCCCGAATGGATCCTCGATCCCCGCCGTCGTCTCGTCGACCGCATAGCGGCCGCGCGGGACGCGCTCGAGAACGTAGGTGCCGCGATAGAAGCGACCGTCGCGCCGCAGCGGCGTCCTCCGCGCGCCGATACGGGCGATGTGCTCCCGGATCTCGAGCGAGGGCGGCGGAACCCGCGAGTGCGGCTGCGCCTCGATCGTGACCCAGACATCGTCTCCCTCGACGTGGGCGCCACGGCCGGCGCGCCGTCGTAGCCCGATCGACCCCGCCGCGAGCCGCACCCAGGCCCGGGCGGCGAGCGGCGCCAGGACGAGCCCCGTCGCTGCGGGGTACAGCACCTTCGCGCCGAAGAGCCAGGCAACCCCGTACGCGAGGAGGCCGACGGCGAGCGTCAGCTTGCCGCGGCGGGTCATGGCCCCGTTCTCAAGCGCAGCCCGTCAAACCGGGACAGGAGTCTGCTCGACCGCCTCCCGCACGAGCTCGCCAGCGGTCAGGCCGGCGGAGCGAGCTTCGGGCGCGAGGATCAGGCGATGGCTGAGAACCGGCTCGGCGATCGCCTTGACGTCGTCCGGGAGCACGTAATCGCGCCCCTCGGAGAGCGCGCGGGCCTTCGCGACCCGCAGGAGCGCGATCCCCGAGCGGGGGCTGGCGCCGAGCGCGAGCCGGGAGCTCGCCCGCGTGTGCCGCAGCAGCGCGACGACGTACCGATTGAGGCTCTCCTCGACGAAGATAGAGCGAGCCTCGTCGATCGTCGCGAGCACCTCCTCGGTCGAGGCCACCGGCTCGAGGGTCTCGAGCGGCGGGGCGGTCGTCTGCTCGGCCAGCATCCGCGCCTCCTCGGCGAGCTGCGGGTAGCCGAGCGAAAGCCGCATCGTGAACCGGTCGAGTTGCGCCTCGGGCAGCGGATAGGTGCCCTCGTACTCGATCGGGTTCTGCGTTGCGAGCACCATGAACGGGCGCTCGAGCGGATAGCTCTCGCCGTCGATCGTGACCTGAGTCTCCTGCATCGCCTCGAGCAGCGCCGACTGGGTCTTCGGCGAGGCCCGGTTGATCTCGTCCACGAGCAAAACGTTCGCGAAGACCGGACCGGCGCGGAACTCGAACGCGTTCGCGCGCTGGTTGAAGACGTTGACGCCCGTCACATCCGAGGGGAGCAGGTCCGGGGTGAACTGCAGGCGCGAGAACTCGAGGTCGACCGAACGGGCGAGCGCCTTCGCGAGCATCGTCTTGCCGACGCCCGGAAAGTCTTCGATGATCAGGTGCCCTTCCGCGACGAGGCAGAGCACGCAGAGGCGGAGGGTCTCCGCCGGCGCATGAACGACGAGAGCGACATTTGCGGCGATCCGGTCGAGCGTCTCCGCGGAAAGTGCCAGGCCGGCCGGGTCTCTACGCGCTTCCACTGGACTCCTCAGAATTGGGTTCCTCGAGCAGGCGCTCGACCTCGTCGAGGACAGCGGCGGCTATCTGCGGCTTCGGGGCGCGCGGAACCGTTCGTTCGCCTGCGTGCGTGATCAGGACGACCTCGTTCTCGTCGGCATCGAACCCGATCTCCTCGCGGC
>JACCRW010000057.1 GCA_013813345.1 Actinomycetota bacterium | reverse complement strand
GTGTATTCCATCGCGCCCTCTTCCTTCAGGCGCTCGTAGACCTGCGCGACCGTCGATCCCTTCTGGCCGATCGCGACGTAGATGCAGATCACATCGGTGTCCTTCTGGTTGATGATCGCGTCGATCGCGACGGCGGTCTTGCCGGTGCCGCGGTCGCCGATGATCAACTCGCGCTGGCCGCGGCCGACGTTCGTCATCGAGTCGATCGCCTTGACGCCGGTCTGAAGCGGCTCCTTGACCGGCTGGCGCTCGACGACTCCGGGGGCCTTGAACTCGAGCGGACGCCGCTCGGTCGTCTCGATCTCGCCGGCGCCGTCGAGCGGCTGGCCGAGCGGGTCGACGACCCGACCGAGCAGGGCCTCGCCGACGGGAACGCTGACGACGGCGCCCGTGCGTCGCACCGGCTCGCCCTCCTTGACTTCCTGCCACTCACCGAAGAGCGCGACGCCGACGTTGTCCTCCTCGAGGTTGAACGCGATCCCGACGACGCCGTGCTCGAACTCGAGCCGCTCGAGCGCGATGCAGTTCTCGAGCCCGTGGACGCGCGCAATCCCGTCGCCGATCTGGAGGACGGTGCCGACCTCGGAGAGATCGGTCTGGACGTCGAACTGCTCGATCCGCGACTTGAGGATCGAGGTGATCTCTTCGGGGCGTAGCTTCACATCAGCTCCTTGCTGAACTCGGGTGAGTAGGTCTGGAGTGCACGGTCAGCGGCCCCTCACGAGGTCGTGGCGGAGCTGCTCGATGCGTCCTCGCACGCTTGCGTCGACGCGGAGCGTGCCCGCCCGCAGGACGAGGCCACCGATCAGGGACGGGTCGACCTTGCGGGTGGCCTCGACCGAGCGCCCGGAGGCCTGCTCGATCTTCTTCAGGATCGACGCCGCCTCCTCCTCGGAGAGCTCGAAAGCGGTCGTCAGCTCGACGTTCAGCCGCTTCTCCTCGGCGGCCACGAGCCGGTCGAGCTCGCGGTAGATCTCCTCGAGCTCCCCTGCGCGCCCCTTCTCGGCGACGAGGAGGACGAAGTTCCGCGTCAGCTCGTCGGCGTCGCCGAGAATCTCGCCGAGGACGTCGGCCCTCGCGCGGGCGTCGAGCTCGGGGTTCGAGAGCACGTTGCGGAGCTCGGGAACCGCGGCGATCGCGGCGGCGAAGTCGCCGATCTCCTCGTGGACGACGGTCAGCTTCCCCTGCTCCTGGGCGGCCTGGAAGACCGACCGCGCGTACATGAGATGCGAGACCGCCACGCTAGTGGCCCTAGACCCGTTCCTGCTCGAGCGCGGAGAAGTCGAGCTCGCCGATCGCGTCCTCGATCAGCTTGCGATGATCGTCGCGGTCGAGCACCTTGCCGGTGACCTTGCTCGTCGCGACGAGTGTCAGATCGGCGACCTCGGATCGGATCTGGTCGAGCGCGCGAGCCGTCTCGGCCTCGATCTGCTTGCGCGTGTCCTCGAGCCGGCGCTGCCGGTCGACCTCGATCTCCTCGCGGGCCCGGTCGCGCTGCGAGTCGGCGACCTTGCGCGCCTCGGTGAGGATCTCCCCCGCCTCGCTCTTCGCCTGGCCGATCAGCGCCTTGTGCTCCTCGAGCAGCTTCCTCGCCTCGGACCGAGCGCGCTCGGCCTCCTCGACCGAGGTGCGAATCCGCTCGCGCCGGTCGTCGATCGTCTTCTGGATCGGTCCGAAGGCGAAGCGCTTCAGCACGAAGAAGGTGATCGCGAAGCAGACGAGCGTCCAGATCATCAGACCCGGGACGACGTCGATCAAAGGTGATGCGGCGAGGATCATCTCCAGGCTCTCTAGACCAGCACGAAGGCGAGCAGGCCGCCGATCAGGCCGTAGAAGACGACCGCCTCGGTGAGGGCGAAGCCCAGCCACTGGATCCCCTGGAGCTCACCGCGGAGCTCGGGCTGGCGGGCCACCGCCTGGATCATCGAGCCGAAGATGTTGCCGATCCCGATCCCGGCGCCGAGCGAGCCGAGACCGATGCCGAGCGCGAGCGCGATCGCCTTGCCGGCGTCCACGTTCGAGGCGGCTTCCTGTGCGAGCA
>JACCRW010000036.1 GCA_013813345.1 Actinomycetota bacterium | reverse complement strand
GTTTGCGACGCGAAGTTCGGGTGCCCTGTCCTCCGGCGCGCTTGACAGACTCGCGCGGCGAACTCCCTTGATCTCGCGGGCGTGGGCGAGCTTGATGGCATCCCAGGGCGTTTGATCGAGCGCATCCAGACCTCGGCCGCCCGACCACTTTGTCTCCGCGGCGACCGTTATCCCGCCCTCGCCCTTCATGCGAAAGGCGAGATCGAATCCTCCGAGCGGGGTCTTTGGCTTCGAGGGCCAGCGCTTCATCGGTGGGCTGGCTTCCACTCCGTGCGCACCCCGAGGATGTCAGCTCGCTCGAGCGCACTTGCCGCGATGGCGCGCCGGAGCCGTTCTTCCGGCTTCAGGCCATCACCCCAGCCGTCCTCGAGCAACCTAGCCGCGCCCCCAACGGCAGCCGCAACGGGTACGCGCCTATCCAACGCCCCGCCGCCGTGTTCGCCGAAGGACGTTGCTTGAAGTGCGTCTCGATACCCGCGCGGACGGCCCTCGGGCACACAGTCGTGGACTTGGGGGCTAGTTCCGTCACTTGTCCAACCGCGCTCCTCCGCGAGCTCGCTGACCGTCTACCCGCCACCCGATGCGGCTAGTACGTGAACCGGCCGGTCGGATCGTGGGGCGACGATCAGTCCCGGACGCACGACCAGCGCTCACTCCTCGAACACCTCGCACACGGCCGCCTCGCACAGCGCCTTCAGCGGGCCGTAGCTCTCGCTGGTGACGTCGCGCTCGGGAGCTCGCCGAGCGTGGCAAGCGGGCTGTCCTTCGTCCACAGGCCCGCTGAAGTCCGCATACACCGAGATCGTCGAGACGAAGCAGTAGTGGGCTGATCCGGCCAACGCCGCAGCGGAGTTGCGAACCAGATTCGGGAGATAGCCGGACGTGTCGACCACGGCGTCCCACTCGCGATCGGCCAACGCCTGAAGATCTCCTGCGCGGTCGCCGCGCAGCTTCTCCACGTCGGGATACAGCCCTGGGCTCGTCTGCCCTCGATTGAAGAATGTCAGCTCGTGGTCGCGGGCGAAAGCGGCCTCCGCGACCGCCGGCCGAGAAACTTCGGCCGCCCAGGACGAGCAGCCTTACGCGAGCTCGGCGAGACTGGCGAGCAGCCGGTCGATCTCTTCCTCGGTGTTGTAGTGCACGATCCCGGCCCGCACCGCTCCCTCCTCGAGACCCAAATAGCGCATGGTCTCGACCGCGTAGTAGTCGCCGTGCCAGACGGCGAGATCCTTTTTCGCCAGCGCCACGGCCACCGACTCGGGGGAGCGCCCGGGAATGTTGAAGCAGAACGTCGGCACCCGTCCCGCCATCGTCCTCGGGCCGTAGAGCTCGATCCTGTCAGGGATTCCAGCCAGGAAGCGCTCGCTGAGCGCGGTTTCGTGCGATTGGATCGCGTCCCAGCCGAGCGAGTCGAGGTGATCGACGGCGGCCACGAAACCCGCGAGCAGCTCGTGTTGCGAGGTTCCGAGCTCGAATCGGTGCCCAACGGGCTCGTTCGACGCGGGGCGAACCTTGTACGGGCGCCAAGACTCGAGCGTCTCGCGCTTTCCGTAGGCAAGGCCGAGATGAGGCCCGAAGAACTTGTACGGCGAGCAGATGAGGACGTCGACGTCCCACGCTGCGACGTCGATCGGCCCGTGCGGCGCGTAGTGCACGGCGTCGGCCCAGGCGAGCGCGCCGGCCTCGTGCGCGAGCTCCACGATCCGCCCGACGTCGGGCGCACTCCCGACGGAGTTCGCGGCCACGGGAAAGGCGACGACGCGCGTCCGGTCCGAGAGAAGTCGGGCGAGATCGTCGTAGTCGACTTCGAGCTCCTCGGTGAGTCCCGCGATGCGGACGACGATCCCGAGGTCGTGGGCGAGCTCGAGCCACGGAGCGATGTTCGCGTCGTGATCGAGTGCGGTGACCACGACCTCGTCTCCCGCTCGCATGGTGCGGGCGAACGCGCGAGTGAGCAGGAAGTTGAGCGCCGTCATGCTCGGCCCGAAAGCGACCTCGCCAGACGAGCAGCCAAGGAAGGACGCAGCGCGCTCGCGTGAGAGGGTAACGAGCTCGTCGGTCCATCGGCTCGTCTCGTAGGGCGCGCCGATGTTGGCGTTCGACTCCCGCAGGTACCGGGCGATCGCGTCGATCACCGCGTCGGGGCACTGCGTCCCACCCGGCCCGTCGAAGAAGACGAGCTGCCGGTCGAGCGCCGAGGTTCGCTTCCTGACGGCCTCGACATCGAAGGCGACGGTACTCATGGGCCAACCGTTGGTTGGACGCTCATACGCCGAGCCTATCGTCTCGATGCCGTCCGGCCCGATTCGTACGGTGAGGGTCGTGCAGCGCCTACGAACGCTGAGCGAGGCCGAGTGCTACGCCCGCTGCTACGGGTGGCGGGGCCGCGACTCCGTCGAGGTGACGAAGGTCGAGCCTCGCTCGTTCCGGTACGAGACGATCGTCTCCGGCGAGCTGCTCAGGTCATTGTTCGAAGATCGGCTCGACGCGCGAGAACCCGAAGCAGCCTGAGTCGGACGTCCCGGACGTCCTCGCCTCCGATCTGACGGCGGTCTTCTGCGGGATCAACCCCGGCCGCGTCTCGGCGGCCGCCCGCGCCCACTTCGCCAATCCGCGCAACGACTTCTGGCGGCTGCTGCACGAAGCCGGCTTCACGCCTCGGCGCCTCGATCCGTCCGGGCAGCTCGAGCTCCTCGCCTACGGCTTCGGGATCACGAACGCGGCAGCGCGGACGACGCCGGGCTCAAGCGATCTCCGGCGCGCCGACTTCGCCGGCGCGGCTGAGCGGCTGGAGCGGCTCGCCGTCGGGCTCCGCCCGCGGGCGATCGGATTCGTCGGCAAGGAGGCCTACCGCGGCACGTTCGGGGAACGGCCCGAGCTCGGCCCGCAGGAGCGTCGGCTAGGCCAGACCGCCCTCTTCGTGCTCCCGTCGACCTCGCCCGCGAACGCCGCGGTGCCGTGGGAGGAGCGGCTGCGCTGGTTCCGGGCGTTCCGCGAGTCGCTGTGAGAATCCGCCGTGCCTCGCGCGCCGTCGTGCTCGACCCGGACGGTCGGATCCTCCTCGTGCGCTTCGTGTTCCCGGCAGGCGACGTCTGGGCCACGCCCGGCGGCGGCATCGACGAGGGCGAGACCGCAGAGGAGGCGATCCGGCGCGAACTCAGCGAGGAGGTGGGCCTCGAGAACGTCGAGCTCGGCTCTTGGATCTGGGTGCGCGAGCATGTCTTTCCGTTTCTCGACGGCAGGTGGGACGGTCAGGCCGAGCAGTACTTCCTCGTGCGGACGAAACACTTCGAGCCGGCGCCGCGGTTCACGCCGGAGCAGCTGGCAGCCGAGTACGTCGGCGGACTGCGTTGGTGGACGCCGGCCGAACTGGCCGCGTCCGCTGAGCTCTTTGCGCCGCGTCGGCTCCCCGAGCTCCTCGCCGCGCTCCTGCGCGACGGCCCGCCCGAGGAGCCGCTCGACGTGGGCGTCTAGGAGGTTGCCTGCTCGACGTAGGGCGCGAGCACGACGTCCCAGCCGCCCTCGTAACGGCCTCGCGGCGCGGCGGCGTCGAAGCCGCGGTGCTCGAGCTCGACCCGCGCGCCCGGCCCCTCCGGCGAGAAACGCACCTCAACCTCGGTGCCGTTCGCCTCGCCGATCTGCCACTCGAGCAGGAACCGGTTCGGCGGCTCCCACTCGAGCACGCGACCCCAGTCCTGCTGGCCGGCCTCGGTGACCTCGTAGAGCCGCCCACCGACGCGTGGCTCGAGGACGACGTCGGTCACGGCCTCGCCGCCGTACGAATGCGTCCCCACCGGCCACCAGGCGGCGATTCGGTTGGTGAAGAGCTCGAACGCTTCCGCCGGCGCGAAGTCCACCAGCACGATCTTGCGAATGGCTTCGGTCGCCATGATGCTCATCCTGTCTCCTTTCGTGCCTCCGCTGCGAAGCGATCGAGCGCCTCGTCCCAGAAGCTGTCGAAGTACGCGCGGATGTCGGCAAGCCCGCTCGGATCGACCCGGTAGACCCGCCTCGCCCCGTCCTTCCGGTCGAGCACGAGACCGGCGTCCTTCAGCACTCGCAGGTGTTGCGAGACTGCGGGCCGGCTGACCGGCAGGCCCGCGGCCAGCTCGCCCACGGAACGCGGCCCCTGCTTCAGCGCCTCGAGGATCTGGCGTCGGGTCCAGTCGCCGAGTGCATCGAGGGCCAATCCGTTCGTGCTCACTTACCGTAAGTATAAGCTTACGCTAAGTCGATGTCAACCACTCCAGCGATTCGTGATCGGCGTGCGGCGGTCGCGCCCGAACGCTTTCGGTCGCAGCTTCACGCCGGGCGGCGCCTGCCGGCGCTTGTACTCGGCCCCGTCGGTCAGCTTGATCGCCCGCTCGACGAGGCCCGCCTCGAAGCCGTCTGCCACGAGCTCCTCGCGCGAACGGTCGAGCTCCACGTACGCCTCGAGCACCCGGTCGAGCACCGCGTACGGCGGCAGCGAGTCCTCGTCGCGCTGGTCGGCGCGCAGCTCTGCCGACGGCGCCCGCTCGATGATCGAGACGGGTATGAGCTCCCGCTCCACTCGCTCGTTCAGGTGCCGAGCGAGCCGGAAGACGTCGGTCTTGAAGACGTCCTTGATCAGCGCGAAGCCGCCGGCCAGGTCGCCGTAGAGCGTCGAGTAGCCGACCGAGAGCTCGGACTTGTTGCCCGTCGCGAGCACGA
>JACCRW010000023.1 GCA_013813345.1 Actinomycetota bacterium | reverse complement strand
TGCTGCTCCTGCTGGGGCTTGTTCTCGCCTTCATGGTCTTCCATACGATCGAGCACGGCGTCGAAGGGCAGCTATTCACGTGTGTGCTGCTTGCAGGAGCCGCTCTTCGACTTGTCGTTGTCATCGGCCGGGCGCACCGGACCCGGCTTGAAGGTCGGGCGCTCTCCGATCGCGCGCCACCGCGCGTGCGTGAGCGTCGGCTCCTGCGGGCGAGCCGGCCGCCTACCTTCCTCTTTGCACTTCCTCTCCGACGCTGACACGCGAGCGCCGTCAGGCGCTGCCGCTGCTTGTCGTCGTATGAGAGGAAGTCAGCTTGCTGTTGCGTGGTCGAGTTCGATTCAGTCGTAGAGAAAACAGGATTGGTTCTGTCGTCGCCGCTCTTGTCGCGGGGCTCACGGTGCTGTTTGGGGCGTCCGCGGCCGGCGCGGAGCCCTCGATCGAGGACAAGCGTCGTCAGGCCGAACTGATCCTGGCGCAGGTGCAGGAGCTCGATGCGGAGGTCGGCGCCGCGGCCGAGCGGTTCAACGGCGCGAACTACAAGCTCGATCAGCTGGCGAGCCGCCTGCGAGAGACGCGCCACGACCTGAAACGCTCACGGCAGCAGTTGGGGATCGCGCGCAGCCACGCCGGCGAGCGGCTCGTTCAGCTCTACGTGAACGGTGCGAGCCAGTCGACGTTGGAGATCATTCTCGGTGCCGAGAGTCTGAGCGAGGTGCTCGACGCCGTCGAGGCGAACGAGCGGATCCTCGAACAGGACGCGCGGATCATCGGCGACGTAAAGCGGCTGAGCGAGCGCACGAAGAAGCGCGAGCGCCAACTGGTGGCTTCCCGAACGACACAGGGCCGGCTGGTGCGCGTGCTCGCTTCGGAGCGGGATGCGATCGCCGCGAAGCTGAGCGAGCGGCAAGAACTGCTCGGGTCCGTCCGAGCCGAGGTCGAGCGCCTGGAAGCGGAGGAGCGCGCTCGGCAGGTCGAGCTACGTCGCCGGGCCGAAGCCGACCTCACGCGACAACGTGCGCTTGCGGCGGCGCAGCAGTTGCGCGCTGCGAGCTCTCCGGCGAGCCAGTCGGCGCCGGCGGTTTCTCCTCCGACCGCTCCGGATCCGACCGTCGAGGAATCGCCGACTCCGGAACCGCCGACTCTGGAACCGCCGACTCTGGAACCGCCGACTCTGGAAGAGCCCGCACCGGCGCTGCCGGCCGATGCGAGCCGGGGCGCCCAGGTGGTCTCGATCGCCATGGGCTATCTCGGCGTTCCGTACAAGTGGGGCGGGGCGTCGCCTTCGAGCGGCTTCGACTGCTCGGGCCTGACGATGTACGTGTTCGCGCAGATCGGTGTCGCGCTGCCGCACTATGCGGCGGCGCAGTACGGCCTTGGCCGGGCGGTCTCGAAGAGCGAGTTGGCTCCGGGCGACCTCGTCTTCTTCCGCGGTCTTGGCCATATGGGGATGTACATCGGGGGAGGCAACTTCATCCACGCGCCGCGCACGGGGGATGTCGTGAAGATCTCGAGTATCAGCGAGCCCTATCGGGTCGCTAACTGGGTTGGGGCAAGGAGGGTGCTCTGAAGCTGGCCGCTCGATCGGCCGCTGCGGTTGTAACGGCGCTTCTTGCCGTGGCCGGTTGTGGTGGAGCCGATGAGGAGGCCGACCAGGGGCAGTTCACGGGGGTCGCGCTAGAGGCGCAGGATCCGGGGGCCGTGCATGTCCACGGGCTCGGCTACGACGCGAAGCGAGAGATCCTTTACATCGCCACCCACACGGGGATGTTCGAGCTTCTTCCGGATGCCGAGAAGGCGCGGCGCATCGGCGACAGCTACCAGGACACGATGGGCTTCACGCTCGTCTCGCCTGACTTCTTCCTCGGCTCAGGCCATCCCGACCTGCGCGCGGAGCTGCCCTCCCACCTCGGACTGATCAGGTCGGCCGACCGCGGGCGTAGCTGGCAGCCGGTCTCGTTGCTCGGCAAGGCTGACTTCCACATCCTGCGGGCGCAGGGGAAGACGGTCTACGGGTTCGACTCACGCTCGGAGAGCCTGCTGGCCAGTAGCGATGCCGGTCGGAGCTGGAGGACGCAGATTCCGCCCGAAGCGCTGATCGATCTGGCCATCGATCCGGAGAACCCGAAGCATCTGCTTGCATCGGGCGGCGCTGTCCTTTACGAGTCCGAGGACGGTGGACGGACCTGGAAGGTGGTCGCGAACGGCCTGGCCGGGCACCTTGCCTGGCCCGCTCCCGACCGCGTCTACCTGGCAGACCTGACCGGCTCGTTCCTGACCGCGCCGCGAGCGAGCGGGCCCTGGCGATCAGGTGGTGCGCTCGGCTCCCCCGCGACGGCTCTGCTCGCAGTCGATGAGCGAACGCTCTTCGCCGCGCTCCACGACGGCACGATCGTCCGCTCCAGCAATGGAGGGGTGAGGTGGAAGGTGCGAGCGACGCCGTGATTCCGACGCTCTGTCGAACAACCAATCTGAGGAGGAACGAACGCGATGATGCCTACACGTGGATGGATGGTCGTCGGGATCGCGATGGGAGCGATCGTGCTGCTGCTCTCCGCCTGCGGCGGTGGCGACTCCGGCTCTGATGCGAGTGCGACACCGTCCGGTGACGAGTTCGATCGTGCCTTTATCGATGCCATGGTGCCCCACCATCAATCCGCGATCGCGATGGCGACGGCTGCGAAGGAGGCAGGGCTCAGCCAGCCGGACCTCGTCAAGGTCGCCGACGACATCCTCGCCACGCAGCAACTCGAGATCAACCAGATGAAGGACTGGCGGGGCGAATGGTTCGGCTCGAGCACGATCGATCCCGATGGCGGCGATGGTCTCGGCCTGAGCGAGTCGCA
>JACCRW010000274.1 GCA_013813345.1 Actinomycetota bacterium | reverse complement strand
AGCCGGTCGGCGAGCTCGCCGGTGCCGTCGGGCGAGTTGTCGTCGATCACGAGCACGCGGTCGTCCGGGCCGAGCACCTCGTCGAGCGCGCGCAGCATTGGCTCGAGGTTCTCGCGCTCGTCGTAGGTGGGCAAGCAAACCATCGCTCTCACCTCCGTATCATCGCGGGAAGTGGCCGCCACCCTGCCGAGGAACGACGAGCTCGCGGCGCAGCTCGAGCTCCTGGCCGACCTGAGCGAGCTCGAGGGCGAGAGCTCGTTCCGCGTCCTCGCCTACCGGCGTGCGGCGACTCGGATCCGCGAGACGGGCGGCCCGGTCGCGCAGCTCGCGCTCGAGGGCAAGGCCAAGAGCCTGAGCGGGATCGGCGCCACGATCGAGGGGAAGATCGTCGAGGCGATCGAGCTCGGCGAGATGAAGGCGCTGACGAAGCGAAAAGCGCTCGTCCCCGAGGAGGTCGTCCGGTTCATGCACTTACCCGGCCTCAGGCCTAAGACGGCCCGCCGAATCTGGCAGGAGCTCGGGGTCACGACGCTCGAGGAGCTGAAGGTTGCTGCCGAAGGAGAGCGGTTGCGCGCGCTCGCCGGCCTGGGCGCAACGACCGAGGCGAAGATCCTGAAGGCGCTCGCCGAGACGCCGCAGGATCCACGCGAGTCGCGGCGGCTTCTCGGTGCGGGCCTGCCGGCCGTGCTCGCGGTCGTCTCCGTTCTGCGCGAGCATCCCGCCGCGGTGAAGGTCTCCGAGGCCGGCTCGGTCCGCCGCCGGCGCGAGACCTTCCGCGACCTCGACATCATCGCCACCTCGACAGACGCCCCCGCGCTGATCGACTACTTCACGAGCCTCCGCTGGGTCGCGGACGTCGTCGCGAAAGGGGATACGAAGGCGACGGTGATCTCGAACGACGGCCTGCGCTTCGACCTCCGCGTCGTCCCACCCGAGTCCTACGGCAACCTGCTCCAGCACTTCACCGGCTCGAAGGAGCACAACGTCGCCCTGCGCGAGGAGGCGGTGCGTCGCGGCTTCTCGGTCTCCGAGTACGGGATCACGACGACCGAGACGGGCGAGGTCTTCAGCGCCGAGGACGAGGAGGCTGTCTATGCGCATCTCGGCTACGCGTTCATTCCGCCCGAGCTGCGTGAAAACGGAGGCGAGCTGGCCGCTGCGCGGGAGGGCACGCTGCCTGCGCTTGTCGGGCGCGCCGACCTCCGCGGCGACCTCCACTCGCACTCGACCTGGTCGGACGGGAAGGCGACGCTCGAGGAGATGGCGCTCGCAGCCCGTGAGCTCGGGCACGACTACCTTGCGATGTGCGATCACTCGCAGCGGCTCCGCGAGGGGCGCTTGGAGAAGCAGTGGGAGCAGATCGACGCGCTCAACGAGCAGCTCGCGCCCTTCCGGATCCTGAAGGGGGTCGAGGTCAACATCCGCGCGAACGGCGAGCTCGATCTCGCCGACGAGCTGCTCGCGCAGCTCGACTGGGTGATTGCGTCGGTGCACTCGAGCTTCGAGAACGACCCCACGGGCCGTGTGCTCGCGGCGATGGAGAACGCGCACGTCGACTGCATCGGCCACCTGACGGGGCGGAAGATCGGCAAGCGCCTCCCCTCGACGATCGCAGTCGACCGGGTGGTCGAGGCCGCTCTCGCGACGGGCACCTTCCTTGAGATCAATTCCCAGCCCGACCGGCTCGACCTCCGTGATGCGAACGCGCGGCTCGCCGGAGAGGCGGGGCTGACACTCGTCGTCTCGAGCGACGGCCACTCCACCGGTGCGCTCGGCTACGTCGAGCTCGGGATCGCCCAGGCCCGGCGGGCGTGGCTGACGAAGAAGCAGATCCTGAACGCGCGGCCGTGGGCCGAGATCGAGAAGCTTCGGAAGTGAGCTTTCGCGAGGACGGCGCGGCGGCGCTGGAATGGGTTGCCTCCTACCTCGAGCGGGTCGGCGAGCTGCCCGTGCTCGCCCAGGTCGAGCCGGGCGAGATCCGGTCGCGACTGCCCGCCTCTCCGCCCGAGCAGGCCGAGCCGTTCACGAACGTCCTCCGCGATCTCGACGACGTCCTCCTGCCAGGGCTGACCCACTGGCAGAGCCCGCGGTTCTTCGCCTACTTCGCGAGCACGGCGTCCGAGCCGGGGATCCTCGCCGAGCTCCTCGTCGCGGGGCTGAACCAGGTCGGAATCCTCTGGCGAACCTCGCCGGCGCTGCAGGAGCTGGAGGAGCTGACGCTCGACTGGCTCGCTCAGCTGCTCGGGCTTCCAAGCGGGCTGCACGGCCACATCGAGGACACCGCCTCGACCGCGACGATGACGGCGCTCGCGGCTGCCCGCCACGCGAAACCTGGCGCACGTGTCGTCGTCTGCTCCGAGCATGCGCACTCGTCGGTCGAGAAGGCCTGCCGGCTGCTCGCGCTCGAGTTGCGCAGGGCGCCGGTGGACGACGCTTTTCGCCTCCGGCCGAGTGAGCTCGATCTCGTCGGAGCCTGTGCCGTCGTCGCCACGGTTGGAACCACATCCACGAGCTCGGTCGATCCGGTCGCCGCAATCGCGGATGCGGCCGCGCGAGATGGCGTGTGGCTGCACGTCGACGCCGCCTACGCGGGCTCGGCCGCTGTCTGCCCGGAGCTTCGCCACCACTTCGCCGGCTGGGAGCGCGCCGACTCGATCGTCGTCAACCCGCACAAGTGGCTCTTCACGCCGATGGACTGCTCGACGCTCTGGACGCGCCGGCCGGACGACCTCCGTGCCGCTTTCAGCCTCGTGCCCGAGTACCTCCGCGTCAGCGAGGAGGTGGCGAGCCTCTCGGAGTACAGCCCGGCGCTCGGCCGCCGCTTCCGCGCGCTCAAGCTCTGGGCGGTCCTGCGCTGCTACGGGCGCGAGGGCCTGCAGGAGCGGATCCGCGAGGCGATCCGGCTCGCCGGGCTCTTCGAAGGCTGGGTGCGCGACGAGCCCGGCTGGGAGCTCGCCGCGCCGCGTCCCTTCTCCCTCGTCTGCTTCCGGCGCGAGGGCTCCGACGAGGAGAACGAGGTGCTGCTCGAGCGCGTGAACGCGAGCGGCAAGATCTTTCTCTCGCACACGAAGCTGAACGGCCGCTTCGCGCTGCGGCTCGCAGTCGGGAGCGCCCGCACGACCGAAGCGGACGTGCGGCTTGCCTGGGGGGTGCTGCGGCGTTGCGCCGCCTGACGATCCTGCACACGAACGACATTCACGGGCGCGAGGAGGGAATCGCCCGAATCGCGACGCTCGTCGAGCAACTCCGCGCGGCCTCGCCGCATCCGGTCGTCTATGTCGACGCCGGCGACGTCGAGGAGCCGTCGCGGCGGCTGAGCAACCTGACGAAGGGCGCGGCGATGCACCGCCTGCTCACGGTTGCCGGCTGCGCCGCGCATACCGCCGGCAACGCGACGTGGATGAAGTACGGACCGCAGGAGTTCCCGGCGCACCAGGAGGCGGCCGGCTACCCCATCCTGCTCGCCAACTTCCGCACGCCTGCGGGCGAACGCGTTCCGGGCGTCCAGGACTCCGTGCTGCTCGATTTGGACGGCGTCTCGGTCGGCGTGGTCGGGCTTTGCGAGCCGATGATGTTCCACGAGTTCGACTTCGGCCTCCGGGCAGCAGACGAGATCGCCGTGATCCGCGAGCAGGCCGCGGGCCTGCGGGACCGCGGCGCCGAGGTCGTGCTGCTGCTCTCGCATCTCGGCCTCGCCACCGACCGCCAGGTCGCTGCGAGCCTCGGCGGAGTCGTCGACCTGATCGTCGGCGGCCACAGTCACGACCTGCTGCCGGAGGGCGAGCGGGTCGGAACGGTTCCGCTCGCGCACGCGGGCAGCTATGCGGAGCACCTCGGCCGGATCGAGCTCTCGCTGGGAGACGCCGTCGTGGTCGAATCGATCTCGGTCGTGCCCGTCCGGGACGACACGCCGCTCCACCCGCAGGTCGTCGCGGAGATCGCTGCGATCGAGACGGAGGTCGCTGCGTTACTCGGCGAGGTGATCGGCGAGCTTGCCGCGCAGCTCGACCTCGCGTCGGATCGCGAGTGCCGGATCGCGAACTGGCTCGCCGATATCCTGCGCGAGCGGATGAACGCGGAGGTCGGTCTCGTCTGCCCCGGCGCGGCGTTCGACGACTCGCTCGCCGCCGGGCCGCTGACCCGTGCCGCCCTCTGGCACGCGTGCAGCTCACCGGGCAACCCCGGCGCGACGACGATGAACGGCGAGCAGCTGCTGACCGTGATCCGGCGCGGGCTGGACGCAGAGTTCGCCGCCGGGACCACGCGGTCGCTGCGGGGTGCGACCCGAGGCTTCCTCCACCTCAGCGGCGCCGAGGTACGCGACGGGATGCTCCTGATCGGCGGCGAGCCGGTCGACGCCGCTCGCTCCTACCGGGTCGCGGGCGGCGATTGGGAGCTCTCGCACTACGGTGGTTACGTGGAGCGCGAGTGGGAGCTCGAGGCGAGCTATCACTTCCCGACGATCCTGCGCGAGGCGATCGAGGAGCACCTGCGGCAGCAGCCTCGCGTCGGGCCGCCGGAACCGCGTCTGCATGGAGCGCTCCGCTAGTAGGCGGAAACGGGCTCGCGCGCCGACGCGACCGCGTTGACGACGCGCTCGAGTAGCTCCGCGTCGCCTTCCACGCGCACTCCCTCGAGCCGGCGCTCGACGAGCAGGTGGTAGAAGCCGGTCGCATCCGTCTCGACGAGCACGTCCGCGTCCTCGACGATTCCGGCCGACGACTCGCCGTCGACGACCGACGCCTCCTCTTCGCCGACCCGGAAGGCGAGCCGGCCCTCGTTCGCGACGGGTGACAGCGCGATCTGGAGCGCGTTCTTGAGCCAGCCGGGCCGAAGCGCATCGGCAGGCGGCGGGCCGAGCGTGCGCGCCCCCCAGCGAGCGAGCTCGTGGAGCACCGGGCGGAGGTCGTGGCCGCACGGCGTCAGCTCGTAGACCATGGAGGCGGCCGGCGGCGGCAGCTTCGTCTTCCGCACGATCCCGCCGGCCTCGAGATCCTTGAGCCGCGAGGCGAGGATGTTCGTGCCGATTCCGGGCATCCCGTCGACGAGGTCGGTGTAGCGCCGAGGCCCCTGCATCAGCTCGCGGACGACGAGCAGCGACCAGCGCTCGCCGACCAAGCCGAGCGAGTGGGCGATAGGGCAGTACTGGTCGTCGTAGCGCTTCATCTACTTCCCTCGTCTACACAACGACTTCATAATCTACAGTGGAAACTTGCATTTAGCAAGCAGATGCTGTAAGTTCGCAAGCTCAGCATACCGCAGAAGGGAAGAAATGGCTGCTTCAAGAGAAACAAGATGGTTCGCACTAGCGCTTCTCAGCGCGGTGCAGTTCATGGTCGTCCTCGATATCGCGATCGTGAACGTCGCCCTGCCGTCGATCAAGGTCGACCTGGGCTTCTCGCAGGAGAACCTGCAATGGGTGATCAGCGCCTACGCGCTCGTCTTCGGCGGGTTCCTGCTCCTCGGCGGCAGGCTCGCCGACATCCTCGGCCGACGACGGATCTTCATCGCCGGCCTGATCCTCTTCACCGTGGCGTCGTTGCTCGCCGGCCTGGCGTGGAGCGAGGGCTCGCTGATCGCGGCGCGTGGGCTGCAAGGCCTTGGCGCAGCGGTGATCTCCCCGGCGGCGCTCTCGATCCTGACGACGACCTTCGCCGAGGGGAAGGAACGCAACATCGCGCTCGGCGTCTGGGGCGCCGTCGGCGGCTTCGGAGCCGC
>JACCRW010000004.1 GCA_013813345.1 Actinomycetota bacterium | reverse complement strand
CGTCCCACTGAGTGGCGAAGATCTTGCCGGCGACGCGAAAGGACGGCCGGCCGTGATGGTCCTGTTCGACCGCTTCGGGTAGAGCGAGCGCGAGTTGTCGGGCCTGCGCGCGGGAGACCACTGGCGCGTTCAGGTGCCAGCTTCGGGCCGGTAGGTGCCGAAACTCCACACGTGTCCTTCGAGGTCGCGCGCCGTGTACTCGCGCGAGCCATAGTCCGTGTCCTCGAGCTCGCGCACGATTTCGGCGCCGGCTGCCTTCGCCCGCTCGTAGTGCGCATCCGCGTCCTCGACCGCGACGTAGACGCCCTGTGAGGCCGGATCGCCCGGACCGAACATGACGATGCCGGGGCCAAGCGAGATCTCGGCGTGCTCGACCACGCCCTCCTCGCTGCGATAAGCAACGCGCTCCTCGAATCCGAACGCTCGCGAGAGCCATTCGAGGGCGGCGTCCGCGTCGGCGAAGCGCATGAACGGGTAGATGTTCGGGGTCTGATCGGCCACTCGACCTCCTTTGGTTGGACGAAGCAGAGTACGACACCGCAGCGTGGGCGAGTGGCCTCTCCCTCGAGCGGTGCACGAATCGCCGCCCGCCAAGAATTGGTGAGTGAGGTTCGCCAGATTGCAAGACCTGACCCCTGAGGCTGGAGTCTCGTTAGCGGGGACTAGGAGTCTAGAGTTGAGGCGATGCCCAACGGGAAGCCTGGCGACGACTGGTACACGGACACCATTGCGCACGGCCTCGCAACGTTTTCGCCCAGTACCGACCGGCTCGTGCACGACATCGCAAAGGCGAGCGGCGAAGTCCGCCACCAGCCTCTGGGCTCACTTGTGGATCGCCATCTCGACAGCATTGGATATGAAGAACTCGCATCCCGACGCACCACCGTCGGTATGGAGTATCGGAACTTGAACCGGGCCGAACTGGATCTACTTGAAGGCGATTTGCACTTGCTCCGCGCCGGACTCAAGCACTCCTGAGACAAGATGTTTGAGCCGACACGGTCGGCTGGGTGAGCGTCCTCTCCCTCGTTCGCGGTCCATGGCGGTCGTGCGAGCCCGCACTCCAGTAGGTGCCGGTTAGCGGCTCAGACCACTACCTTCCCAGCGCCTCGCCGATGCAGCCCGGCCACTCCACCAGCGGCTCCGTCGAGCGGACGATATGCGCGCCCGCTTCGGCGAAGCGGGCGAACGCGGCGTTTGCATCGTCGGTGTGGTCGGCGACCTCCGGAACTACGACCGACGAGGTGCAGTCCTCGAGCAGGTAGACCTTCTCCTCCAGGTGGCGGCGTTGGACGGTCGGGTCGTCGAGGAGGTCCTGGATCGTCCAGGCGACGCAGTGGCTCTTCGCCTGGCCGGCGATCACGACCGCGTCGTAGCGGAGGAGCTCCTCGATCAGCGGCTGGTTGCGGCGGCCGAGCGGCTCGCCCTCGCGATCGGCCTCGACCTCAGGCCCGAGCATCGAGTAGTGCTCGGTGAGCGGGTTGTCGCCCTTCGGCTGGTAACCGGCCGGCGCGTACCGCGCGATCGTGTGGAAGAAGAGCGCCTCCTCGATCGCCGAGACGAGCGCGTAGCCGATCCCGCCCCGCAGCGCATGGAACGGCCAGATCGTGAGGCCGAACTTGCCGCCTTCCTCGAGCGTACGGGTGTAGTAGCGGAGGTGCTCCTCGGCATAGTTCGCGTCGAGACCGAGCCCGTCCGCTGCGGCCGGGTTGATCCGCCAGCGGCCGGAGGCCACGTCGGCGGCCGTGACCTGCGTGAACAGCGCGGGATGGCGACCCTGCTCGTCGAGGAGCAGAATCCGGTGGAAGATCTGGAGCGCCTGGTGGGTGTCGAGGGTCGGGAAGACCTGCGTGATCGCGCCGAGGTTGCGGTAGACGAACTCGCAGAGCCGGCGCGAGTCGTCGAGTGCGCCGGCGCCCGAGCGGCCGCCGACGAACAGCTCGAAACCGGGCGTGCAGAACGTGTTCTGGACGTCGACGACGACGAGCGCAATCCGGAACCGATCCTTCGCGGCGCCGGCGAGCTCGTGCTCCTCGCGCCAGTGAGTGGCGTCCTCGAAGCGGGAGGCGTAATCGACGCGCCAGACCTCGCCCACGTGCTCGGGAGCCCAATGGGGCGGCAACGGAAGAGGCTCGAGCACGGAGCTAGTGTTGCAGCCGTGATCCCACCGCTCGTGCAACGAGCCCTCGCACTCGCCGAGCGGAGCGGCTTCGAGCGCTCGTGCAGTGCGGACGCCGGCCGGCTCCTCCAGGTGCTCGCAGGCCAGCGTGGTCGCACGCGCGTCGGCGAGATCGGGACTGGCTGCGGCGTCGGCTCCGCGTGGATCCTCTCGGCGCTCGCTCCCGAGACGCCGTTCCTGACGGTCGAGCTCGATCCCGAACGCGCAGCCGCAGCGGCCGAGCTTCTCGCCGACGACGAGCACGCGCGCGTCCTCCAGGGCGACTGGGGAGACCTCCTGCCCGCCGAGGCGCCATTCGACCTCCTCTTCGCCGACGGCGGCGGCCAGGCGACGAAGACGAATCCGGCCCTCCTCGATCTTCTCGCGCCGGGCGGGACGCTCGTCCTCGACAACCTGACTCCCGGACGCGAAGGCCCCGATCCCGTTCGTGAGCTGTGGATGAACCATGCCCGTCTCGCAGCGGTCGAGCTCCAGCTCTCCGCCCACGAAGCCGCGATCGTCGGAGTGCTTCAAGCTTCGTAGGCGTCTGCCGATAGAGAAGCGATGCCGAACCTCGGGGAGATGCTCAACGCCCTCGGCTCCGCGGCGTTGACGTGGTTGCCGCTCATCTTCTTCGGCCTCTTGATCTACCTGATCTGGCGCTCGCTCCAGTACATGCCGCGGGTGAAGACGCAGGCGATCGTCTCAGACTCGAGCTCGTCCGTCACCTGGGCCGATGTCGCGGGCGTCGAGGAGGCGAAGGCGGAGCTACAAGAGGTCGTCGACTTCCTCAAGTACCCGAAGCGCTTCCAGCGGCTCGGGGCTCGCGTTCCCAAGGGGATGCTCCTCTACGGGCCGCCCGGAACCGGCAAGACGCTCCTTGCGAAGGCCGTCGCGCACGAGTCCGGGGCGAAGTTCTACTCCCAGAGCGCCTCGGCCTTCGTCGAGATGTTCGCGGGCGTCGGCGCCTCGCGGATCCGCAAGCTCTTCCAGGAGGCCCGCAAGAATGCGCCCGCGATCATCTTCATCGACGAGCTCGACGCAGTCGGCGCGGCGCGCGGGGGCAACGGCTTCAACCGTGAGCACGACCAGACTCTGAACCAGCTCCTCGTCGAGCTCGACGGCTTCGACGAGGCCGCCCAGGTCGTCGTCATGGGCGCCTCGAACCGGCT
>JACCRW010000463.1 GCA_013813345.1 Actinomycetota bacterium | reverse complement strand
GCGACGACGAGCTGCACCGGCAGCGAGAGCAGCCGCTCGATGTTCGCAAAGACGAGCCCGGCGCGCTTATAGGTCGCGAAGCGCCGCGCGAAGCCGATCGTGAGGAGGTCGCGGTCGATGCCTGCGCGTTCGGCGAGGCGCGCCTTCGCCGCCGCATGCACTCGCCAGAGCGCGTCCGGATCGGCCTCGCGGGCCGCCTCCCAGCTCCCCTCGTCGGGCGGTGCGTCCGGCCTGACGCCCGCGGAGCGCAGGAGCTCGACGAGGGCGGGATCGAGCCAGGTCCCCAGGTGGACGCCGTTCGTGACGTGCCCGATCGGGGTCTCCCGACCGGGCCAGAGCCAAGCCCACATCTCGCGCGCGACCTCGCCGTGCAGCTCGGAGACGCCGTTCGCAGATGCGGACAGCCGCAGCGCGAGCGGGGTCAACCCGAACCCGGGCGCCTCACCGGCCCGCCCGAGCGCCAGCAGCGCCTCCTCGTCGAGCCCCGCCTCCGCGGCGAGCGGACCCACGTATTGGACGACGAGCGCCTCGTCGAAGATCTCGTTGCCGGCGGGTACCGGCGTATGCGTGGTGAAGACGGACGAGCCGCGCACGTGCTCGAGCGCCGCGGCGGTCTCCATCCCGCCGGCGACCAGCGCACGCACGCGCTCGATCTGGAGGAACGCCGAGTGGCCCTCGTTCAGGTGGAAGACCGTGGGCTCGATCCCGAGCGCGGCGAGAGCGCGAACGCCGCCGACGCCGAGCAGCAGCTCTTGGCGGATGCGGTGCTCGCGGTCGCCTCCATAGAGCGCGTCGGTGAGCCAATCCACCTCGAGCAGGTAGAGCGGAATCGAGCCGACGTCCTTCCGCCAGACCGCCGCTTCGATCCTCGTTCCGCCCACGTCGACCTCGACGGTCACCGGCTCGCGCACCAGCCCGGCCGCCTCGGGATCGACCGGCTGGTAGTCCTCGGTCTGCCGCCCGGCCGCGTCGATCCCCTGGCGGAAGTAGCCGCCGCGATAGAGGAGGCCGACTCCCACGAGCGGGATCCCGAGCTCGGCCGCTGCCTTGAGATGGTCGCCTGCGAGCACCCCGAGCCCGCCGGAGTAGATCGGCAGCCGCTCGTGCAGCCCGAACTCCATGCTGAAGTAGGCGACCCGGAGGCCCTCGTCCCGAGCTCGGGCGCGCTCCCACCAGCTCACGGCGTCTGCAGTCGTGTGCGACACAAGGGCGGAACCTACCGCGAGTCGCTCCCTAGCGCGTGCGAGGATCGAGCTTCGCGACGTACGCGCCCGCCTCGCCGTCCTTGCGCACGACCCAGTGCGTCTCGTACTTGGTCGCCAGGTCCTCGACCTCGGGCGTGTAGTGGTTCGGGAGGACGACGAACTGCTTCGGGTCCTGGCGCACCGCCTCGTACTCCGCGGGCGCGAGCGTGATCCGGAAGGTGCAGTCGACGTTCGCGCATTCGCAGAAGTAGTCGTAGTCGCCGCCGCCGTGCTCGGCCGCATCCTGGACGCGCTCGTTGACCTCGCGGAACAGGGCCTCGTTCTCCGCCATTCGCTTCTCGCGCGCATCCATGGCGGGGACCCTACTACCAGCCGGGTGCCGGTTTGCTCGCTCGACCGCAAGGCAAAGGTGACCACATCGCCACCGACGGCCAGCAAAAGCGCAGCACGCTGACGATCCTCCTCGCCGCGGGCGAGGTTACGTTGCGGGCGTTCCGCGCCGACGAGCTCGATCTCGACGCTGAGCTGGTGGCCGACCTCGAGCGGATGATCGAGCGGCTGCGAGCCGAGCTCGACGCGGTCGCGGTGGCTCCACCCACCGGCTGAGTCGGACTCGATGTAAGCGTTCTTGGAGAGTGCGCAAGATCCAACCTCTCCGGCATCTACCCGTTCGGAGAGCTAGCGCCCTCCACCCCACCCTGTGCCGCGCTCGCGCCTGCGAGAGCGGAATCGATCGATCAGCACGGAGGATGAGATGAGGAAGCTCTTTCGAGGAAGAGGATCGCGAGCCCCGCTCGTCGTTCTCGTCGCGCTCGCGGCGGTGGGGATGGCTCAGGCCGCGACCGCTGTTGCGCCCGTCAACACCGCGCCCCCGGTTATCTCGGGAACGACCCAGGTTGGGCAGACGCTGACGACGACGAACGGCACCTGGTCGAACAGCCCGACCTCGTTCGCGTACCAGTGGCAGCGCTGCAACGGCGGCGGCAACGCCTGTGTCAACGTAGCGAACGGAACGCAGCGCACGTACACGCTCGTCGGCGCCGATGCGGGCCGGACGATTCGCGTCCGCGTGACTGCGACGAACGCCGACGGCTCGGCCTCCGCTCAATCGGAGCAAACCGCGACGATCACCCCGGCAGCAGGGACTGCGGGCCCGAGGAACACCGAGGCGCCGTCGATCTCGGGCACGCCGAAGGTCGGTCAGGAGCTGACTGCCAACGACGGAAGCTGGACGGGAAACCCGACCGGCTACAGCTATCAGTGGCAACGCTGTGACACCGACGTCGCGACGTGCGCGAGTGTGATCGGCGCAACCGGCAAGACGTACGGTGTTCGGCTGGCCGATCTCGGCTTCCGGCTCCGGGTCGCCGTGACCGCCCGGAACGCGAGGGGCAGCGCGACCGCGAACTCCGCGCTCACGGCTGTCGTCGCACCAGCGGTCACCATCACCAACCGGCGGCCGACGCTGGCGATCATCTCGATCCGCTTCTCGGGCGCCAGGGTGTACGCGCGCTTCCGGATCTGCGACGACTCGCCGCGGAACGCGACGATCCTCGCCACGGACTCGCGGCCCCGCGTGGCCTCGTACACGCGCCGGTTCACCACGCTCGTGCCGCCGCGTCCGTGCGGCGTCTACACGCGGAACTGGCTGCCGGTCCTCCGGTTCCGCGGCCCGGGTCGCTACACGGTCACGCTCCGCGCCCGCGACACGTCGGGTCTGACGAGCGCGGCCGCGAGTCGAACCTTCAACCGGTAGGTAGCTTTGGCTCAGGGGGCGCGCGGAGATCCCGCGCGTCCCCTGACCAGGGATCTGCAACGCTGCTCCTGTGAGTCGCGTCACGATCGACCGGGCAACGGGCTCGCTGCGGATCGGCGGCGCGAAGGTTTTCCCGCTCGGGCT
>JACCRW010000462.1 GCA_013813345.1 Actinomycetota bacterium | reverse complement strand
GCGCCGCTCGAACAGACCGAACTAGGGCTCGTGCCGGCCGGCGAGGGCTGGTTCGTCCTGAATGCCCGTGAGGCTCGCTGGCGTCATCGGGAGGGGCGAGGCGAGTCTCTGCCCTTCGACGGCCTGATGGACTTCCCGCAGGTCGGAATCACTCTCTTCGTGCTCGGCCCGGGCGAGCCCATCGGGATGTACCACTGGGAGGCCGATCAGGAAGACTTTCTCGTGCTCTCCGGTAGCGCTCTGTTACTCATCGAGGGCGAGGAGCGGCGGCTGCGCCAGTGGGACTTCGTGCACTGCCCCGCCGAGACGGAGCACATGATCGTCGGCGGAGCCGAGCCCTGCGCCGTCCTGGCCGTCGGCGCCCGTGAGCATCAGAAAGGCGCGGACTGGGGCGGCTACGCGGTGGACGAGGTTGCCCTTCGGCATGGCGCAGGCGTCGAGCAAGAGACGACCGACCAGGAGCTGGCGTACGCCCGGTTTCCGGAACCGGTGCCGGCGCGATACCGGGACGGCTCGCTCCCCGGTTAGTCGGTGTGCAAGGCTTCCGCGAGCTGACCGTCGCAGACGTCCGCCGGCTCCTCTCCGAGGACTTCCCCGAGCTCCACGTCGAGTCGCTTCGTCAGCTCCCGGGGCCGGAGACCTGGGTTTGGGTGCTCAACGAGGAGCTCGTCTTCCGGTTCCCGCGCGCGGAGTTCCGCCGTCGACGGGCGCGGGTCGACGTCGAAGCGCACGTCATCGCGGCGCTGCAGGAGACCTCGGCGGGTCGAGCGTATGTCCCGTCGATCGATTACGTCTCGCCACGCGGGTACTCAGGACAGCGGTTCGCCCGTGGCGTCACCGGCGAGAAGCGGCGGCCGCCGCCGGATGCCTGGCCGCAGCTCGCAGCGGATGTCCGCTCTCTGCTCACGGCCGTTCACGCAACACCGCCGCCAGCGGGCGTCGAGCTCGAGCCCCTGCCGGATCCGGACGAGCTGCTGGAGCGGGCGCGCGCCGATGCGCAAGCTTCCGGCGTCGACCCCTCCGCGCTCGGCTCCCCACCCGAGGTCGACGGCGATCCCGTGCTGTGTCACGGCGACACCAAACCGGAGCATTTCCTACTCGACGTCCACGATCGACTCGCGTGGGCGATCGACTGGGCCGATGCCTGCGTCGCCCACCCGGTGCGCGACCTCTGGGGAATCGTCCTCTGGCTCGGTCCGGCGTTCGCGCGGCTGGTCGACCCGGAGCACGCCGACGCGGCGACCTTCTACGCGCGTTGCTCTGCCGTCGTGAACGTCGCTCGCGACGTGCGTGGCGAGCGGGACGCACCGCCCGTGTACGCGCAGCTCCAGGCGGCCTTCCGCTCTGAGGCCCTTGATCGGTAGCCATTGTCGGCGCTTCGGTCAGGAGCGCCGTTCGCGGACTAGCCCGACGAGCGTGGCTGATCGGCGAGAAGCTCGAGCACCGGCTTGAACGTCCCAGCCGGGGAAGCCCGGGGCGATCACCGAAGACCGTCCAGCGGCTGATCCCGAGGCGGCGCGCGTCGCCGTGCAGCTGCTCGGCGATCTCCTCGGGAGTACCGAAGAGGGCGTAGGGCGAATCGAGAGCGACCTCCTCGGATGCCTCGAGCTCTGACGCGGCGCGAGCCGCTGCCGCCTGGCGGTCGCTGGTGATTTCGTGCCACTGCACGAGGACGTGCAGCTCGAGTTCAGCGAAGCGCGGGCCGGCGAACCCACGCAGCCGGCCGATCTGGAGTTCCAGCCCGGATCTCGCGAGATCGCTTGTAGAGGTACCGGGGCTGTAACCGACGAGTCCGACGTAATCCGCGTGCATCGCCGCCACGGCGAGCACCTCGGCGCTGTTCCCGCCGATCAGGAGCGGCACTCGCTGTGTCGAGGTGCCGAGCGAGACATCTCGAACCGTGTAGTGCTCGCCCTCCATCGTCACGGTCTCCCCAGCGAGGAGCTCGCGGATGATCATCGCCGCCTCGGCGAGTCGCTTTGCCCGCACCGCAAGCGGAGCGAATGCAAGTCCGAGCCGCTCGTACTCGGACCGGTTGTACCCGGCGCCAAGGCCGAGCTCGAGCCGACCTCCCGACCAGCGGGCGAGTGCCGATGCTTCCTGCGCAAGGACAACGGGATGACGAAGGTCGTTGTTCAGGACGAGCGGGCCGAAGCGTATGCGGGAGGTCGCGGAGGCAATCGCAGCGCACGCCGCGATCGGCGGCAGAACACCGGGAATCACATGGTCGCCGACAGTCACCGACTCGAACCCGAGCTCCTCAGCCTCAGCCGCTTTCCGGCCGAGCGCCTCCGGATCCCGCTCCCATAGCTGAACACCAATCGTCGGGGCCGGCGCCGCGGTCAGTCGGTGCTGCGCTGTCGATCGAGGTTGTATGTCGCCCGGCACGTGCGCAGGCTAGCCAGGTATCAGTAGAGACATACCGTCAAGAAGATCGAACTGTCGCTCAGCGTTTCGCGATCGCGGAGCAGCCCATCGAGAGCGCGAACGAGTTGGCCGGTGGTCGCCGGGTCGCCGCGAGGAAACTGCCGGTTGCTCGTGTAGACGAGGCCGGCGTGATGGCCGCCGGCTGCCCACAGAAACGCCTCGAGCGGCCGCAGGTCGCGCACGTTCTCGGTCACGAGTGCGCGCTCCTGAGCCTGGGCGGCCGCAAGCACGTCTTCGTCGGATGCGCCGGCGAGAGGTGGGTCGCTCGACTCGTGCACGGAGATGACGTCGTGGCCGCGGGCGCGCAACTCTGCGGCAATCGCAGGCGCGAACATCTCGTCGAGCAGGATCCTCAAGCGAGCAGGTCGCGCTCGCGCGCGAGCGCCGCCTCGAGCCGCTCAGCCTCGGCGTCGTTCGCCGCGATCCAAGCGTCGACCTCCTGCGGGTACTCGCCGTAATAGCGGATGGCAGCTCGCACCCTCGTCTCGTCGATCCCGAGCCGCTCCGCAAGGGCCTCGACGACCGCGTCTCCGCGCTCCGGCGCGCTCCGCAGGGCGCCCACGATCTCCCAGACGTCGGGGCCGCCGACCACAACGGGCCTTCGCCCTGCTGGACCGTCGCGGAAGACGATTCCAGGATGACGGTCGGCACGAAGTCCTTCCTCGATGTAGCGCTCCGCCAGCCTCGACAACGGTTCTCCGCTGCCTCGACTCCGCTCCCGCAGCAAGTTCAGGATTCCTATGCCGAGGCGGATTGGCTGACTACTCATGTAGCACAGTGTAGCGGTGGTCGAGTGCTGGCCCAACGAGAGCCGACGACGTCGCGGTCCCAGCGTTCGATGCGGGGCACGCATCGATGCTCGTCGTCGTCTCCAAGCATCGTCTGGCCGCAGCTGCGGATCGAGATCGAGGCCCGGGCAGCCCGTTCGAGCTGAGTCAGCGGTCGCTCGGCAACCAGCCCTCGCGGTAGGGCACCCATCTCGATCTCGGCAGATCGGCGTGGGCCTCGGCATACGCCTCGGCGGAGCTCGTCGTCTCGCGCTCGACGCTCGCCCCGTGACGAGCAGCCTCCTTCGACACCCGGTAGACGACGCCACCGCCGACACCGCGACCACGCGCTCCGACAGCCAGCACGATCGCGTTCTGCTCGCTCGTCGCGACGATCACGTGCTCGGTTCCCGGCGCGCAGTAGAAGAAGTCCCACGTCGCCAAGGGTCGCCTCTTCCCTTCGACGATCAGCGTGCACTCGCCGGCCAGGACGAGAAACGCCTCCTGAGCATTCTCGCGGTGGTACATCCCGAGCGCCTCGCCGGGCCCGAGGACGTTGATGTTGATCCCGAAGTGGGGAAACCGCCGCTTGCCTTCGAAGGTGCAGTAGGAGCCGAGAGTGCCGTCGTCGCGCCAGCGGGACTCGCACGCGTTGACGACGAACCAGCCCTCGCCGTCCGTCACAAGTCCGTTCTTGCTCTTCCGCAAAGGAGCCTCGGGGACCACCGTGAAGGAGTCTGACAGACCACCTCAGCCCACCATCAGTTGCGGCTGGAGACCGAAGCACGCAGCGACTCGGGCAGCCTCCTGTTCCAGCCCGGCCAACTTGCCCTTCGTCAGCTTCGCGAACGGCTCGATTCGCAGCTCGATTCGCTTGCCCGCGCGCTTCCGCGACCAGGTGCCTGCAACCAAGCCGTCGACGAGCAGCCACGAGAGCGCGCCCGGGCCCTCGAGCCGGCCCTTGCCGTGCGCCTTCGTCCGGGCGACCGCCTCGGGCGAGAAGAGGTGCTCCCGCTCGCGGAAGCCCATCACGTAGGCGTCGTACTCGGGGATCAGGCGAACGCCTTCGGGCGGCACCGGGCGCTTCGCGTCGCCGGCAGGGAGCCACGCTTGGCGACCTTCGACATCGACCTCGATGAGCTCGCCTGCGATCGCGTCGAGGAGCGCCTTCGCATCCTTGGTCTTGAAGTGCGAGCCGGCCACCCACTGAGCGAAGTCTTTGTGCGTCGCCGGGCCGAACGCGGTGAGGTAGCGGCGCAGGACCTCGGCAAGCGCCGCCTGCGGCTCCCACTCCTGCTGCATCCCGAACCACTGGTCGGGACGGACGAAGGTCACGCGCGTCCCCCGCGGCGGGCCGTGCACGAGAGTCCCGTTCAACGCCGCCGGGCCGAGCACGGTTCCCCAACCGGAGCCGATGTGCTCCCGCGCCCAACCGCTCACGTGCGGCGTCACCGCCTCGACGAGCTCGTCGCGCGTCAGGCAGCGGCCGTCGAGCGCGCCCGAGAGCGCGGCGAGGATCTGTTTCGCCTCCTTCGGCCGCACCTCGTTCGCGAAGTACCAATCGCCGACGACCGCCCGCCGCGCCGCCAACCAGAGCCCGAGCTCGTCGGCGGGATGGAGGTGGAGCGTGCCGCGCAGCGTCCACGTCTTGACGAGCGATCGCTCCTCCCCGAGCGCGCTGCTGACGTGCTCCTGGGTCGACCCGCGCACCCGCGCCGAGAGTGCGAGCTCGGCGGCCGACATCACCTGCGCATGGATCCCGCCGACATCGCGCACGACCTCGACGAGCCGCGTCCGCGGTGCCGGCTTCACGAGGTGGTGCCGCGTAAGCCTCCGCTCTCGCACCTGCTCCCACGTGAACGAGCTCACGTGCGGAGGCTACGCCGTGACGCCGCCTCCGAGCAGGATCTCCTTCAGCGTGTCGCCGCGGAGGCCGAGCCGGAGCGTCTCGAGCGGGATCACTTCCTCCGGCGCGATGTTGCCGAGATTGACCTCCGGGCCGAACTGCTTCACGAACCACGCCTGGGCGCTCTTTGCGGGCGCCTCGAAGATGAGATCGTGGAAGTCGATCGAGTGGGCGATCTCGTCGATCAGGCCCGTTCGCATCTCGCCGTCCTTGCGGAAGACGCCCGCGGTGCCGCCCTCGCGGGCCTCGGTGATCACCTTCCAGGCGCCCGCTTCGAGCTCCTCCTTGATCCACTCGACCCATTGGTACGGCGCGTAGACGACGTCCGAGTCCTTCGAGCCGACTTCGGAGAGAACGGTGAAGTCGCGGCCGAACTCCGCGATCAGCTCGAGCTTGCGCTCGCGCGGGATCTCGAGGGTCCCATCCGAGATCTCGACATGGGAGAACCGATAGTGCTCGAGCCACGACTTGAAGCCGTCGAGCTTGCCGCGTGCATAGACCGCCTCGAAGAGCGTGCCGCCGCAGACGATCGGCGTGTCGAAGGAGCGATAGAGCGCGATCTTCTTCTCGAGGTTGTTCGTGACGTAGCTCGTACCCCAGCCGAGCTTGACGATGTCCACGTACTCGCCCGCGGTGTCGAAGAGACCCTCGATCTCGCGAATGTTCAGGCCCTTGTCCATCACATGCGTGAGCCCGCTCTCGCGCGGCTTCGGGCTGCGCGCCGGCAGGTCGAGGAAGTTCGGGTGGGGCTCGCCATTAGAGACGGGCATAGATCTCCTTCAACTTGGCCTGGGCGGCGGTCTGGACGTCGTGGTAGAGCGAGTTGCCGTGCGCGTCGATCCCGACCGTGAGCGGGCCGAAGTCCTTGACGCGGAACTTCCAGAGGCACTCGGGCATCAGCTCCTCCCACATCACCTCTTCGATCTCCTCGATCTGCGTCGTCTCGAGCGCGGCCGCGCCGCCGACGATCGCGAAGTAGACCATCCCGAGCTCGTGCATCGGCGCGATCGCCTCGTCGGGGAAGCCGCCCTTGCCGCAGATAGCGCGGACGCCGTACCGGCGGCCGAGCGGCTCGGTGAAGCGCACCATCCGGGCGCTCGTCGTCGTGCCGATGCAGACCTTCTCGTAGCGCCCGTTCTCGAGCTTGCGGACACCTGGCGCCGTGTGGAGCAGGAATGCGCCCGAGAGATCCATCGGCGGCTCGACGCCTTGGTCGAAGATCCGGATCTGCGTCCGGTCGCGGATCCCGATGATCCGGCCCTGGACGGTGACCTCGTCGCCCGCGCGGAGCTTCAGGATCTCTTGGGGATCGGTGACCGGGAAGGTGACTGTGTGCTGGGCCATGGCTAGAACTCGCGGTCGTAGTCGAGGTTGCCCTGGGCGTCGACGTGCACGGAGGCGCGCCGCGCGGCCCAGCACTGATAGTTGACCGCGACCGGGTTCAGCGTCATGTGGGTGTCCGCATGCTCGATGTGGCATTGGAGCACCGTCACATCGCCGCCGAGACCCATCGGCCCGATCCCGGTCTCGTTCAGGAGCCCGTAGAGCTCGTCTTCGAGCTCGGCCACGAGCGGATCGGCGTTCCGCGTGCCCACGGGCCTGGTGATCGCCTCCTTCGCGAGGTACATCGCGTAGTCGGCCGTGCCGCCGATCCCGACGCCGACGATCCCCGGTGGGCACGGCTTCCCGCCTGCACCCACGATCGACTCGAGCACGAACTGCTTGATCCCCTTCACCCCGTCGGCGGGGACGCACATCTTCAGGAAGCTCATGTTCTCCGAGCCCGAGCCCTTCGGGACGCACTTGACGTCGAGCCCGTCCCAGTCGGCGATGAACTCCCAGTGGACGATCGGGAGCCGGTAGCCGATGTTAGGACCGGTGTTCTCGCGCGTGATCGTGTGCACGGCGTTCGAGCGCAGCGGGTGCTCGACTGTCGCGCGCCCGGTGCCGTCGCGCAGCGCCTCGTAGATCCGCGTCGGATGGAGGGGGAAGTGCTCGCCGACGCGGCAGGTGTAGACCGCGATTCCCGTGTCCTGGCAGACGAGATTCTTCTGGTCGTCGGCGATGCTCACGTTCCGGTTGATCGTCTGAAGCACGCGCTGCCCGGTGACCGAGGTTTCTCGCTTCGTCGCCTCCGCGAGCGCGTCCCGGAGATCCTGGGGGATGTCCTTCAACGCCCAGACGTAGAGGTGCGCTGCCGCGTCCTCGACGGCTTGCTGGAGATCCGTGGTCGTGATTGTGCTCATGCGCTCGCTTTCTCTGCGGCCGCGCGGCCGGCTCGGCGTCCGAAGACGCAGCACTCGAGCAGCGAGTTTCCCATCATCCGGTTGCGCCCGTGCGTGCCACCTGCGATCTCGCCGCAGGCGTAGAGCCCCTCGACGGTCGTCTCAGCGTCGGTGTCGATCACGAGGCCGCCGTTTTGGTAGTGGAGCACGGGGTAGGTCAGGATCCTCTCCTCGAGCGGGTCGATGCCGGCGCCACGGTAGCGCCGCAGCATGTAAGGCAGCGAGATCTCCGCGTCGTCCTGGGCAATTCGGGTCGTATCGAGGTAGACCGCGGGCCGTCCGTCCTCCGTCTCGACGCCCTTGCCCTTCGCGACCTCGTCGAAGATCGCCTGGCTGACCACATCGCGCGGGCCGAGTGAGTCGGTGAACTCCTCGCCGTCGGCGTTCAGGAGCACGGCGCCGTAGGCGCGGGTCGTCTCCGGGATCGAGTAGCCCTGCATCGTCTCGGGCCAGGCGCCGCCGTTCGGGTGGTACTGGAGCTCGTCGAGGTCGCGGGCCTCGGCGCCGAGCTCGAGGGCGAGCCGGGTCACCTCACCGGTGGCGTTCGGATGGTTCGTCGAGAGCTCGCCGCGCTCCTCCGCGACCTTGAAGCAGCGCCCGCCGGCCGCGAGCACGACCGTCCCCGCGTCGAGCTCGTGCTCACCGCAGCGCGCGTGCCAGCCGTTCGGGGTGGGCTCGAGGGCCTGGAGCGGGCTGTTGGCGAAGAGCGTCCCGTCTCCGGCCTCGAAGGCTTCGCGCAACGCCTTCGTGATCGCGTGCCCGGTGCGATCGCCGACCTGGAGCAGACGCTTCGCGGAGGCGCCGCCGCAGCGGGCCAGCCGGTAGCCGCCGTTCTCGCGCGTGAAGGCGACACCGAGCTCCTCGAGCCAGTGGATCGCGCCCTGCGCATCGCCGGTCAGCACCTCGACGAGTCGCATGTCGGCGCTCTCGTGCGAGCTCTTCCAGACGTCGGCGGCGTGCTGCTCAGGCGAGTCGTCCTCGCCGAAGGACGCCTGAATCCCGCCCTGCGCCTTGGCGGAGTTACAGGCCTGGATCGATGCTTTGGTCGCAAGCCCGACGCGGCCGCCGGCATTGCCGGCCGAGACGGCCGCAGCGAGCCCGGAGGCGCCGCTGCCGATCACGAGCACGTCGAAGCTGGCCGTTGCGGTCACGCGTCAAAGATACCAGGAGTAATCGAGCGCATTAGAGGCACTTATCCAGCGCTCCGCGATTTCGGCACACATTCGTTGCACAGCTGTGACAAAGAGCCGCGTCCCGATCGGCATGCTCGAAGAGACCGGTCTCCCGCATCCGGCACTCCACCAGCCACTACGAGAGAAAGGACCTCCGATGTTCAACCGACTCACCGCCGAGCTCCTCGAGCTCACCGCGGAGACCCGAGGGGCGGGGACCGCCACCCTCGCGGTCAACATCGCCGTCACCTGCTGCAGCTCCTCCTGCTGCGCCTGCATCGCGTTCTGCGACTGAGCGAATGATGCTCCTCGCCGTCCCCGAGCGACCCCTGTTGAAGCCGTGGTACCGGCTTGCGACGACGGAGGACGCACTCCTCCTCGAGCACTCCGGCACCGTCGTCCGATTCGCCGGAGCCGCGGCTCGGACATTGCTGCCGCGGCTCCTTCCGCTCCTCGACGGCAACCGGACGACCGACGAGCTGATCGCGATCGTCGGTCGTCCGGTCGCGCCGGCGGTCGAGCGTGCGCTCGAGCTCCTCACCGAGAAGCGGCTGCTCGTCGAGGGCTCGGCCGACCTCCGCTCGGCGGACCTCGAGGCCCTGGCGGAGTATTCGTCCTCCTCGGTGTCCGACCTTCGTGGTCGACTCGACACAGCCGAAGTCGCTGTCATCGGCGACTACGTCCTGACCGAGCCTCTGGCGCGACTACTCCGAGCCGCTGGGGTCGGCTTCGTCACGCAGGACTCAACGGGCTCGCCAGATCTCACTGTCGTCCTCTCCAACCCCGCCGACCCAGCAATGCTCGGAGCCTGGAACCGACGCGCTCTCGACGACGGCCTCGTGTGGCTTGCGGCCGGGGATTTCGACGGCGCGATCGCGACGATCGGCCCGCTCGTGATCCCCTACGAGACAGCGTGCCACGAGTGCCTGCTGCTTCGGCGGGGCTCAACGAGCGGCTGCGCCGCCGAGCTCGCCGCGCTGAGATCGGTTCGTCCGGCGTGTCTCATTCCCGCCCCGGTCGAGAGCCTCGTCCTCGCCGCGACCGCCCACCTCGCGATCCGCTGGATCGCCTTGCGCGATCCGGCGCTGGCCGGAACCGTGGTCACCGTCGAGACGGCCGCGAGCCTCGAGGTGCGCTCGCACACGCTGCTGCGAGTCCCTCGCTGCCCCGCCTGCTCGCCGACGTGCACGACCTCCTCACCGCTCCCCTGGCACGAAGCGGCTCCGGTGACCTCGTGAACCGGCTCCTCGACGCCATCCCGCCGCAGCTGCGGCCGCTCGTCTCGGACCGGGTCGGCGTGATCTGCGGGCTCGACGAGACACTCGCCGGTGCGGACGAGCCGCCGCTCATCCGCGTCACCGCGGTTCCGGCGGCCGCGCAAGAGCTAATCGGCTGCTCTCTCGATCATGTCGTCTCGGTGTGCGGCACCGGCCGCTCCGTCCGCGAGGCCGTAGCCGCGGCGATCGGCGAAAGCGTCGAGCGCTCCAGCGCGAGCTACCTACCGCACGAGCGCTTCGTCGTGGCCACAGCGAAGGAGCTTGGCCGCACCGCCGTCGACCCGGCCTCGTTCGGCCTCTTCAGCACAGACCAGTACGCGCGACCGCGCTTCCCGTTCGTCCCCTTCGAGAGCTCGACGCGGATCCGCTGGGTCGACGGTGTCGAGCTCGGCACCGGCGAGCCCGCCTGGTTACCCGTCGAGCTCGTCTTCCTCGCGGATGCCGTCTTGCCTGGCGAGCACCGGATCGCCTATGCGACGAGCAGTGGACTCGCGTGCGCCGAATCCGCGCTGACGGCGACCGAGCGCGGCTTGTTCGAGCTGCTGGAGCGCGACGCCTTCATACTCGTCTGGGCCAACCGGCTCTCTCCACCACTCCTCGACTGGAGCGACGAGCCGCGGCTGGTAGAGCTCGCCCGCACGTACTTCGACCCCACCGGGCTCGACTACTACGCCGTCGATCTCTCGAGCTTCCACGAGCTGCCGATCGTGCTGGGCGTGGTTCAAGCTCCAGGCTCGGGGGCGGCCATGGGAGTCGGCGCGGCTGCCGCGCCAACACTCGAGCAAGCCTGGCTCAAGGCGTTGGCCGA